>CAZGSC010000006.1:0-42935 GCA_964528325.1 uncultured Chloracidobacterium sp.
TAAAAAAAATTTAACTTAGCTATCGTCTCTACCGGAAAGTGACGGTTCAAAATTCCGGTGAATCAGATAAATTTTACGCTGATTATCTTTAAGGTCAAGTCTGCTTTGAAGTCAAAATAATGGGGCGACGTCTCCCACACCGTCGCCCCCGCGTCATTTTTCAATGACTATGTTCACCGGGAGGTGAACAAGCATAATTATGCACAGTTGTCCTGAAAACGCAAATATCGCCGGAAATATCTTAGTGGAATATTAGGATATGAGGAAAGACTATTCTATGTTAAGTGCACCGATGAGAGAGGTTTCCAAACCATTGTCGTTAATGAAGACGCTGTATTGGCCAGCTTCGATCTCGGGATCGACTGTAACTAAAAAACTCATGCCCGAAACACCTTCGCTGAATTCCTGAGAAGTGGATGAAAACCGCACAAACCCAATATAAGGACTGCTAGATCTTACATTTAGAGTCTCAGGGTCGAGATTTTTGCCGCCCAGACTAACAACATACGAGCGGGCTCGCTTTAACGTAATCCCGTAATCTGCCAGTTGTCCATTGAGCCCGAGGTATTTGAGGGCAAAATCAGACAAACGCACCGAGACCTTTTCATTAAGGATCTTATTGTCACCGGGCTCGATGCTCACATTTCCAAACTCGCTGGTCGGCGATGAGGCAAAAAGGTCATTTGCTTTCCAATAAACCGAGTATTCACCGGCGGGTAGTCCACCTAGACGAAAAGTTCCGTCCGCCCCGGTTTCAGTCTGTGCCATTACTCGGCCGGAGACGGTCGCCTCGGCCCAGATCTGAAGCCCTTTGCCGAGTCGGGCAGCGGAAGTCGTTAGTCTGCCGCTGATCACCCCGCAGCAGTCTTCGGTTTCGGAGGGAATTCCGTAAAGCTCGCGGATCGCAGCGATATCACTTTCCGACAATGTACGCGGGCTGAGATCTGTCACTCCCATTGTCCCGTTCTTAGCAAAACTCTCCGCCATCGTCGAAGCCAACACTCCCGAATGGTGAAGCCCAAGCAGGTGCCCGATCTCATGAGTCAGAGTTGATTCGAGATCGAACGTCCCAAAAGTGCCGTCAGTTGAAAATTGTTGAAATGGATTTAATACAATGTCCGCCTCAGTGATAGCCCCCTTTCGATTAAAAAAGACACGCGTCTTTGCCGACACCAATTCGGAATCTTTAGAAAAAAACAGTACATTTTCCGGTGTCTGGGCGATCGTGATCAAGCTGATGCCGTCACCCGCAAAACCGCTGGGACTGACACTTTGCCTGTCGGATATCTCGATCTGCAGATCAAGATCGGCTGCATTCGCCCAAGCTTGAATACTCCGGCGAATTGCTCCGACAACATCGCTGTCGTATTTGATGTTTGAGTTGGTCCTGGTAAGCGAATTTGAGATCGCGATCTTGATAGTTTTGTTTTTCCATCGGAGGCGTTGCAGATCAGGCTTAGCCGCCACCGCCATCGCAACCGCGGGCGCAACAGTACTTGTACTGCCAAACGCAACCGTTAAAAAACAAGACAGGATACAAAACCCGCCAATAATGGTGCGGATCACTTTCATGTGGATCAGTTACATCCTTGCACCAGACTCTTCGTCTCCACGGCCAACACTTTCCAGATCGGCAAAGCCAACAACCAGAAGAAGAACCACCAGGGCCAAGGTTGTTAATACGTAGAGGATCGAGATCTGTTCAAAATAGATCAGCGAGCCGATGATTGCTCCGACGGCCACCAGATACAGAAATACTGTCATCGTTCGGCCAAATTTGTTCTTTTTATTTGCCATTTTAGTCTCTGTTAAAAGCTTTTTACGTCAAAATTCAGAAAAAGCCCTTAAATAATTCAAAATTTACATTCCAGCCAACTCAATCAATGATCCGCAGAGGCAAATCCTCGGTATCAGCCTTATTTTCGCTTAATGCGATGACGGGCGGGTACTTTCGTTGAATGCGACCTTTGAATGTGACCTCTATTATATCAAAAGGTTTCAGATCGACATCATTTATTTCGCCGTTTTTTATTTTTTCAAGGTCAACCTGCACGATGCTCGTTTCCGTTTTATCCCGTCGAAACACAGTCACCTTCTGTGCGATCGCTCCCTTTGAAATGCCGCCAGCGGTCGCAATCGCCCGTGTCAGGGTCATGCCCGAGTGTGAATATATCGGCCTCGGATTATTAACAGCCCCGATGATATATATCGGAAATGCCTTTCCAACCGTGATCATATCCCCGCTTAAAACGACCGGATCCGCAGATTCTTTGCCTGACAATAACTCGCTAATTGAGATGTTGATTGTCTGAAGGCCGTTGCCCGATGGACTCTTTTCGCCGGATCTGCCATCAGCATTAGCAAAACAATTAAGGTCAGAGCGCCTTAGGATCAAAATGTCGCCGCTCGCATCGTCAGTCAATCCGCCCGCCGCAACTATCAGTTCTCTGAGTCGAATCAAACGGTGTAATTGAAACCGCATCGGGATCTTAACCGCTCCGTCAAGTCGCGCGACGGCACGATTCGAGCGATCTACTATTCTCACCGTCACTTTTGGATCGCGGAGAATTTTCGAATAAAGGCGAGCTAGATCATCAGCAACCTCAATCTCCGAGCGGCACAAGCCTGGAACAGGCGAAAATTGATCCAGGCCATCTAGGGCTCCGGTAGAGGTGAGCGTCCCGCGCCAGTCATATTCGAGAGTGCCCGCAAAATCGACGTCTATAAGATCGCCAAAGTGAATCAAACTGGCCTCATTCCTTATTGTTTCAGTATCCGGGGAGGGAACAGGAGTCTGCGAAATAACGCAGAAACGTAGGACGCATAAACAGACAAGGCTCCAAAAAACAGATGATGTACCTTTCACGTCAGTTAGCCTTGGCTGCGGTTAAGGATTGGTTACTTAACGGTTTGATTCTGGTTTGTGCCTACTGGCTTTTTCTTTCGCCGGTCATTCCGGGTATTGACGGTTCCGGGGACGGCAAATCCCTTAAACTCCCAATTACATCGATCGCACAACAAATTATAGCGAAAGAGCACTTTTGAAAAGACCGAAGTCGGCCTGTATCCGCGTCGGATACGGCTGCTTCCACATCTAGGACATCTTTGGGAAATCATCTCGTTGTTACCGACAGATTCGGTGTAAACGAGTATTTTCCATCATTTCCCGCTTTCCAGCAAACGTATTCGGTCAATTTCGGCGTTAATATGCATCGCGGCCTGCTGACGTTCGTCCGAATGTACGTTGTCACGGCCCAGATCAAACAACGCGTCACGATAAAGGCTCAAAGCCTCACGAAGGTCCCCTTTGAACGCCGCCCTCTCGGCCCGTTCGACCTGATCCGAAACCCTGATCGACACCGTCATTTCTTTTAGTAGTTCACGCGAATCGAGCAAACTTTGCTCAGCTGGATAAAATTTGAGGGCATAATCGATAACACCGCCCGCCTCTTTTGCTGCCTCGATCTTATGGTTGACGTCGGCCCGGTTAGCCGCCTCGCTGGTCAGCGACCTTGCCTCGATCTCCGCCCACTGCAACAAATGATAACGATGAAACTCAGCCGCCGATCTCCGGCCCTTCAATAAAGCGCTAAATCGCGGCGAATTAGGATTGACCAATTTCAACTCGCTGTCAGCAAGGCCTATGTACTCACTGCACAATTCGAAAACTTCTCGATGGCCCGCGGAGAATTTACCGAGCACTTTTGCGGCGTTTGATTTTTGCTTTATGTCGGCAAGAATTGCGGCGTTTTGTTCTAAGGTAAATTTATTCGCACTATGACGGCCTCGAAATTGATGACTGATACCGGAGTACTTTTGTGCCAGGCCCGGTTCCATAAATCGGTATTTCTGCGCACGTCGCAGCAGTACAGCTCGAAGGATAACCGCACCGCCAAGAATGATGCTTGCTCCGACGCCCGACGTCACCCACGGTGCTTCTTCACCTTCGTCACGCAAAACGCCCCAAGTCAAAAAGAAAAATGCTATCGCGACCGCGATTGCAAGCACATAATAATTGGACGGGGGCACCCAGAACGGTCGGCGAACAAGCCCGACTGTCGCATGCCGTCTTTGACTGGAATGTAAATCGCTCCGCTCGCCTTTCATCATTTTTATTGCAGTTCAGGCTGATTTTCGACACTTTATACTGAGTTTTTTGGTCCGGAATGTCAATAGATTTGATGATGCGATGAGACCCCTTTGAGTCCATTTTTGATATACTGCGATGGTGAAACGGCAAAAGAAAAGGAAAGTTGAGGAACGGCCTGTTTTTGATTCGATCAGAAAACCGACAGCTCCGCCAACTCAAAAATTCGGGGGTGATAAGCCTCAGGAAAAAATCTTGCCGTCGGGCCGCAAATCAAAACACAAAAAAGCACCCGAACTCGACTCATAGCTTATGGGAATCGTTGGTAAAAATGGTAATAGACGTAAGGTAGCAGGCGTTTGGGCCCGTCCTGAGATGAATGTCACTTTTATCGCAGAGATAATGCCGGGCATGCCGCGTGAAGAAAGGACGTTTCGCATCCAGCATGTGCTAAGAAACGGACGGGTCAAACTTCATAATTTTCCCGGCGAATTTCGTGAAGCTGCGTTTGAACCGCTCGACTTCACTTCTGTAAGAAAATAAAGGCTCTTACCAATCGTAGACCTTTCCGACATCGAGGATACTTATCCGCCTCGTGTTCAATTGACCGATCTCCTTCACGATCGTTTCGCGATACATAGGCTTCAGGTTAATGACATAAACTTCGCATTCAGGGTTTGAAAATTTCTCAAGCTCACGAGCCAGTTTTTGCGGCGTAAGATGGTTGGAAACGGCAGCAAGATCACTCATTTCATTTGGAAACGCACATTCAACCAATACAGCCTTCATGTCGGCAAATGTATTAAACAGGTCCCATATATCATCAGTTTCTGCCGTGTCGCCGGTGATGCCGATCGAAACTTTTCCATCCGAGATCACATATCCGCTCGCTGCGACCTTATGATTCACGCCAACGCTCGTCACGGTTAAGTGCTGGGCCGAAAATTTGTTTCCCTGTTTGAATTCATGATATTCAACAACCCTGCCCGACTTATTCATCAGTTCGGAGAATCGCGGATACACCGCCCAATTAAAAATATCACGCTCTAATGTCTCTATAACTTCTCTGGTCGCATGAACACGGATCGGCTCGGTAAGCGTGGCGAAAAGATCGTCGATAAACAACGGCAGCCCCGCAATGTGATCAAGATGTGTGTGTGTAAGAATAATATCTCGCACCTGGTTGCGCTGAAGATCGGAGCATGAAAAGGCCAGGCTACCGGCATCAACCGCGACTTGATCATCGATGATGATCGACATCAAATGTTGTCTGGCCGACGCCCTTCCATCCTCGTCGATCGTGCTCGGAAGCAATTGGACTCTCATCTCAGGTTAAGGAAAATCAATAACGCCTATCGCGCACAGGTCTGAGCCCGTCCGCCGTCGATCTCGTAAGTAGCTCCGGTTATCCACGAAGCGTTGTCGGAAGCCAGGAAATAGATCAAATCAGCAACCTCATCCGGCGTGCCGACGCGGCCGATCGGATGTGTTGTCTTTGAATGCTCCAAAAATTTCTCGTATGCGGCAGTTTCCATACCACTTCTCTTGTGGAGATTTGTCACAACCACGCCCGGATTGATCGCGTTAACTCGAATGCCTTTCGGAGCGAGTTCAAGGGCAGCGCATCGAGTCAACTGGTCAAGGGCCGCTTTTGAAACACAATACCCCAATACTCCGGGAAACGCACGCGTACCGGCGACACTCGAGACATTGATGATATTTCCTTTACTTTCGGCAAGATGCGGCACACACCGCTGCATGAGGCTAAAAACCGAGCGAACATTAATCTCCATAAGATCGTCCCAATCGTCGAGTTTAGTATCTTCGATCGTTCCAGTTCTGATAATACCCGCCGAATTTACCAACACGTCGATCTGGCCAAAACTCTCGATCGCATCTGTTACAATGGGCTCGATCTGCGTCAACTCCGTAACATCTGCAAGATGTATTTTGAGCCTATCGCCGGCTGGCAGGCTCTTTTTCAGCTCATCCAACGCCTCATTGCTGCGGCCCACCGCCAGGACGTTCATGCCACTTCGGACAAATAACGCCGCAGTTGCTCTTCCGATCCCGCTGCTCGCCCCCGTTACGACCGCAACTTTTCCTTGCATATAGTTAAATATACCGATTGATTTTTCGGAGTTAAGGATAACAATGAAGCGTGAATTCTGGCAAACGACAAATAACAGCCAAATGCAGGACTAAGAAGAAAACCTTCAATCTTAATCCGCAAAGGCTGTAAAAAAAGAAGTTAGGGGATCCGAGGACTAAAGAACCTATGATTCGCTGGGACGTGGGTTTGAAGAGCGGAAAAGGTCAAAAGCGGCCTTGGTCTCAGCGCTTTTGCGGGTTTTGAAATCCGCGACCCACTCAGAAACGGTCGAGACCATCTCACGGGCAGCGTTTCGAGGTACGGATCTCTTTCGCTTCTTCTTGCCCTTAAAGGCCGAAGCTTCATCCTTTTTTACTATTTTTATCTTTGTTCTGTCTGTCATGACTGTATTCTACCTGCCGCATGTTGCGGCAATCTTAAATATTGAGCGTTTTTTGCGATCTGCAAAATATATGATCACAATTTGAAAAATTGCCGATATTTGGATTACGACAAAGCCTATGTGGTTGTTCCAAAAATGTTGAGCCCCACATTTTTTTCTTTGATCGAACCGATCGCCCGCTAATCGTTTGAGCTTCGGAGCGTGCTTCCCTATGGCGCTTTGGTCTATGATTATCTTATGATGGCCGTATCTGACATGCTCGTCATCCACTTTGCATTCGGCTCGCCGTTCGGTGTGTATCAGATAGCGCGTGGCGGAAGCCTGCGTTCGGCACGATCCGCAGCTGCCGTTGGAGCTTATTTCTTGCTTTGGCCAATTTTTGCAGCTGCTTTTATAAGCAAATGGCTCAGTCAAAATGAATTTCAGAGGCTGAGCCCGACTCAGAAAAACCCAAATATCACTCCTGAAGAATTGGTTGCCAGTATCCAGACGCAGCTCGAGGCCAAGCTATTTACTGACGGATCAACTTCATCCATCTTTGAATTTCGCGAAATAGTTTCCCGTTTTTCGGGCCTTTCCCTGGTGTTGTTTAATGGTGAACCCGCCAACTGGCCAAAGGAACTTCTCAGTATCACCGGGCATAAGAATATTTCAGCTGCATCAGCCTGTGTGGAACGCCGCAACCAACATCGCATCTTTCTTCATCAATGCAGGGCCCGAAAGGAGTTCGTCGATCTTATTTTTCAGCTTTGTGCCGCACGTCCGCAAGATGAGCCCGGCATCGCCTTATTGGCTCTCCAGATCGCCAACGCTATCGACGATAAAAAAGCAGCAGCTCAGATCACGCCATTGACTGTAAAACGCTTTGAATATCGCGAGATCGTGGTCCGTGCACATAGTTCCATGCGTCCAAATTAGAAACAGTGCTTCTTCATCGGCAAAAAGGGCTTATCAAATCTTCGGATATATGGTATAAAGCCAATACATTATGTTAATAACCCGACGTTGGTGCCTCACCGTTTTGACGTTTGGACTTTTGTTGGCCATCTACCAACCTGTGGCTGCGAAGGACGACTGGATACAGGTCAAGTCAAAGAACTTTTTCCTGATCGGCAACGCTTCGGAAAAAGACATCCGCAAGGTCGCTACACGTCTCGAACAATTTCGCGAAACGTTTCGCCAGGTTTTCGGCAAAATGAACCTAACGTCGCCGGTTCCGACGAACGTTGTCGTATTTAAGAGCGAATCTTCCTACAAGAATTTCAAACCCAAACGTGCCGACGGTAAGATCGATAACTTTGTAGCCGGTTACTTTCAGCCAGGCGAAGATGTTAACTACATCACTCTCTCGACCGAAGGCGAAGACGCAGAGACCTTTTCCGTAATTTTTCACGAATACGTCCACTCGATCATTGAAGCGAACTTTGGAAAATCCGAAGTTCCCGCGTGGTTCAATGAAGGATTGGCCGAATATTATTCGACTTTTGCGATCGAGGATGACATTAAGGCGAAACTTGGAATTCCAATAGGCCGACATATCTTACGGCTCCAGCAAAGCCAGTTCATGCCGCTAAAGGAACTATTCAATCTTAGTAATTACCAACTTCATCAAACAGGGGATCATTCACGCAGCGTGTTTTACTCCGAATCATGGGCACTGCTTCATTATCTGCTTCAGAACGGCAAGGTCGACCCACTGAGCAAGTTTTTGGACCTTCTTTTGACGGATACGGAACCCGAAAAGGCCTTTCAGGACGCGTTTCAGATGAACACTGCCCAGATGGAGGGCGAACTTCGCAAATATGTAACCCGCACCAGCTATTTTCATCAAGAGATCAAATTCAAAACTAAGCTATTGTTCGAGGCAGAAATGCAGGTATCGCCGCTTGACGAGGCTGCGAGTAATACGTTCCTTGGCGACTTGCTCTATCACACTAATCGCGTCGACGATGCTGAACCATTTCTGCTTAATGCGTTGAAACTCCAGCCGGAACACGGAATGGCAAATATCACGCTCGGAATGGTGCGGATAAGACAGCGAAAGTACGCTGAGGCAAAGCAGCACCTTGAGAAGGCCATAGCAGGCGATCCGCAAAACCACCTTGCCTTCTTTCGATACGCATATCTATTAAGCCGCGAAGGCCTTGACGAGTTCGGATATGTCCGAGCTTTCGATAAAGCTGAAGCTGCAAAAATGCGTTCATCCTTAAGAAAAGCCATTGCTCTGAATCCTGCATTTACGGAGAGCTATGAATTGCTGGCTTTTGTCGATGTGGTTAATCTTGAAGAACTTGACGATGCCGTCAAAATGATGCGGATCGCCCTTAAATATCAGCCTGGCAACCAGCGTTATGCCTTACGTCTTGCTGAAGTGCTCTCACGTCAGGATAAACTGGATGAGGCCGATACGCTTGCTGAGAAGATCGCACGTACGTCAGACGATCAGGAGGTCAAAGCACGTGCCGAAAGCCTTGTCGCACAAATCGCCAGCCATAGATCGTTTAACGAACGCAAAGCGGCATTTCAGAAACAGCTAGAATCATCTGGATCAAATTCCGGTGACGGTCCTCCGCGAATAACCCGTAGAACGGATGACCGCAATCCGCCAACCGAAGCAGAGATTGCGCGGCGACAAGCGGATGCAATTCTTCGCAGCATCAACGAATCGCTCCGCCAGCCTAAGGCCACCGAACAGCGCGTCATCGGGCATATTCAAAAGATCGATTGCCGATCGAGGCCGATCGTTTTTGTGGTAAGGACCTCAGATGAAACTCTCAACGTAACCAGCAATGATTTCGACTCCCTTGACCTGCAGGCATTTGATGCGGCATCAAGCAACACGCAGGTTGGCTGCGATGCCGACCTATCAGCTTTAAACGCGGTGGTGACCTATCTGCCTGTATCCCCTCCAAAAGGGTCTTCGCGCGGCCAGATCAAGGCGGTCGAATTCGTTCCAGCCGACTTCCGAATTTTGAGCGAAGCAGAAATGAGGCCAGCGTCGACAGCATCTGATAGAGATTCGGGCTCAGCACCTCCACCGCCACCCCGTAAGGCCGATCCAAATGATGGAGACGTTCGCCGGCGAGCCGCTTTGATGCAGGCCATTAAGGATGCTCTGCCTAAGCCCACTGAAGGCCAAAAACGTGAATTGGGTTATCTCGACAGGATCGAATGCACAAAAGACGGGATGTTCTTTCATCTTCGGACGGAGACTCAGACACTTAGGCTACGTGCTTTGTCTCCGCAGTCGCTTCAGATCATGATATTTGTGAAGGATCTTGAGGGAATTCAATTCGGATGTCAGTTAAAACCGATCGAGTTCCCTGCTGTGTTTATTTATGGTAATAAGCCTGACCCAAAAGCCAAAACAGCCGGCGAGATCATCTCACTAGGGTTTGTTCCAAGATCTTTCGTCCTCGATCAATGATCTAATTTGTCATAAGATTATGAAGAATATTCTGTATGGTCACGCGATCTTATTTGCTTTGTCACTGGCGATCTTTTCTCAGACCATTTCTCCGCCGCCGGCTCAGAGCATTCCCGTTTGGACACCGCCCCCATCACGAGAGAAAGCCAAGACACCGTTCTCTCCAAAACCGATCGCCGGCGACAATATTTTCAAAGGTGAGGCAGAGGGCTGGCTTGCCGACGCGATCATCAACCTTGAGATAGGCACCTTAACGCCTATCAAGGATAAGGAGATATCTGATTATGTTTCGCTTTTAGGGCAAAACCTTGTTAAATTTTCCCGGGAACCCGCAAAGAAATTTGAGTTCATTGTTTTGCCCAGTCACGAGGAAAACGCCTTTAGCATTGGAGGCGGACGTATATATATTTATCTGGGGTTGCTGCAGGAAGTGGAAAGCGAGGACGAGCTTGCTGCGATACTTGCCCATGAGATCGGTCATGACATATTTGGGCACGCTCCCAAGACCGTTACACGACAGATGTTCTGGCTGACGGGTACTCGAAAGGTCACTACACCAAAGGAAACGGAGAAAGCCCTGCGAGACCTGCTGGCTGCCTACGAAAAGAACACGTTTGCCGCCGTCGGCGAAAGCCTGCTCGGGTGGTCACGTTTCAGCGAGCTCGAAGCTGACAAAGCAGGTTTTTACAACATGTACAAGGCGGGATACAACCCGGAAGCAATGAAGAATGTCTTCCGTCGATTTGTCAGCACCGAAAAAGCCGATGCTGGAGAGGATTACGCCAATGAGTATTTTCTTACTCTGCTTTTCGGAAGCCATCCGCCTTCATCGCAGCGCGTTACAGCACTGAAATGGGAATCTAACTGGGTCAAGATGCCAAAAAAAGAAGAGGCATACAAGAATGAAGCTTTCGACGCGATGAAGGCGCGTGTTGCCAAAATGTAATTATTCGATTTTCTATCACAACACAAGGAGCAAATAGATGACAGATCAAAATACATCTGCGGCGGCTCGGCACGAAATACCGCCCGAAGGACAGATAATGCAGTTTATTATGGGCGGCTTTGTTTCACAGGCCATCTATGTTGCAGCAAAGCTCGGCATCGCCGACTTTTTGGCAAAAGGAGAAAAAACAACTGCCGATCTCGCGGCATCAAGCAGGACAGACGAACGCTCACTCTACCGGCTGCTGCGGTCGCTGGCAAGTCTCGGCGTATTTACCGAAACGTCTGACCGCACATTTGCAAATACTACTTTGAGTGAAACGATGCTCGCAGATTCGCCGAGAAGCTTGAGGCCGATGCTGCTGATGGTCGGCGATCCTGAGCACGGCCGCGTTGTCAACGATCTCGAATACAGCATCCGCACCGGCAAACCGGCATGGGAGCACGTTCACGGCGTTCCGGCGTTCAAGTACTTCTTCGAAACAAACAAGGAATTTGGCGACATATTTAACCAGGCGATGACCAGCGGCTCACATGCTCAAATCGCGGCTGTGCTCGCGTCATATGACTTTTCGGACATTGGCACGCTTGCCGACATTGCCGGCGGGCACGGTCATCTGCTCGGCGGAATTATGCAGAAATATCCGTCGATGAATGGCGTCCTTTTTGATCTTGGCGTTGTACTTGCAGGTGCTCCCGACATGTTGGCCTCTTATGGCGTTGCCGACCGTGTCGAGTTGGTCGAAGGCGACTTTTTCAGTGATATACCGGTCGTCGCCGACGCGTACATTCTCAAGCACATCATCCACGATTGGTATGACGACAATTGTGAAAAGATACTCGGCTGCATTCGCCGCTCGATGCCCGATGACGGCCGCGTATTGATCGTTGATTCCGTTATTCCGCCGGGCAACGATCCGCATCCGGGTAAATGGCTCGATCTTGAAATGCTAATTTCGCCAGGCGGCGTGGAGCGCACCGCGGCTGAGTTTGAAACGCTGCTGACAAATTCGGGCTTCCGCTTGTCGCGTATTATCCCAACACCTTCACCGGTCAGCATTGTCGAGGCGTTCAAGGCATAATGCATTGTCAAACGCCGCGACGTGTCGTGATAACCGGAATGGGATGTGTTACGCCGATAGGTATCGGGCTCGAGGCGTTTTGGCATTCGCTTGAAATCGGCGCCAGCGGCGTGAGACAGATAGTGGATTTTGATGTCACAAATTCGCCCGTAAAAATAGCAGCTTATGTCCCGGATTTTGATTGGCAGACACAACTGAACCCGAAAGACCGAAAGCATGTAGCCCGCACCGTGCCGCTTGCCTTGGCGGCTGCCCGCGAAGCCCTCGCTGACGCAAATATCCACCCCGAAGATCTTTCGCTCGAAGAAAAACGCGCCTTCGGCGTCGAGATCGGCACCGGCGGCGGCGGCCTTGCCTTCACCGAAAAGCAGTACTCATATTGGTACATCGGCCCAGAAACGCAGGCCAGCGTCTATGTGATCCCCTCTTCGACACACGGCGGCTTGTCGAGCGAGCTTTCAATGGCGTTTGGACTTCGCGGCCTTTCGCATGTTGTGTCAACTGGCTGCACAAGCTCGACGGATGCTATTTTCTATGCCGCTCAGCATATAGCCACTGGAAGACAGGACATGATGATCGCCGGTGGTGTCGACGCACCGCTTGCGCCGGGAATTCTCGCCGGGTTTAACGTAATGACGGTTTTGACTGATCAATGGAATGACGAACCGCAAAGAGCGTCTCGACCTTTTTCAAAGAACCGTTCCGGCATGGTGCTTGGCGAAGGTTCCTGGATGTACATTCTCGAAAGCCTTGAATCAGCCCAAAAACGCAAAGCTAAGATCTACGCCGAGATCACTGGATATGCTTCCACCTGCGATGCCTATCACCGAGTTCGATTGGAAGATACCGGTACGGAACCAGCCCGTGCGATGTCGCTCGCTCTAAAAGATGCAGGTCGTGAGCCAAAGGAGATCGACTACGTCAATCTGCATGGCACTTCGACTTTCCTGAATGACAAGATCGAAACAAACGCCGTCAAGATCGCACTCGGCGATCATGCCTACCGAATACCGATGTCCGCAACAAAATCACAGGTCGGCCATCCGCAAGGAGCCAGTGGAGCCGCTGGTATCGGAGCCGCTCTTTTCGCCCTTCAATCTCAAACTATTGCTCCGACAATTAACCTCGACGAACCTGATCCGGATTGTGACCTTGATTATGTTCCCAATGAATCAAGAACAGCTGAAATAACGGTCGCATTGTGCAACTGTATCGGATTCGGTTCGAAAAACAGTGCAATGGTACTGGAAAAAATGGACGCCTGAATGTTCCCTGATTTTTCCAAACGCAGCGACCGACTCGAACGCCTTGACACCGGCGATTACACTCCGAAAGAATACGCAAAATGGCAATCGGAAATGAAGCTGATAAATCGGTTCCTTGGCGATGGACGTGCTTTGCGGCTATCTCTTTCAGACGAACTGCAGAATTGCGGCGAAAAAGTTTCGATCATTGATGTCGGAGCAGGCTCAGGCGAGCTTCTTAAAACCGCAAAAGAAACAATAACTGAGAAGAGAACATTTCTCGTCGGTGCCGAATTAAATGCAGCCGCAGCAAGATCAATAAAAACCCGCACAAACGAGTTCGGCGTCTATGCGGTGCAATGCACTGCTTTTCAGCTTCCTTTTGCCGACAATAGTTTTGACTTCGCTGTCAGCTCCCTGTTCCTGCATCACCTCAACAATGGCCAGGCATGCACCCTTATCAGCGAAATGAGTCGGGTTGCGCGGAGGAAATTTATTATCATCGACCTTCACCGTCACTCGATCGCATACCACCTCTATAAGACGTTAGGGCCGATATTCCTGCAGCGTTTTACGGTTGAAGATGGCTCGCTTTCCATATTGAGAAGTTTTCGCCCAGATGAATTAAGACAACTTGCGACAACCGTTGGGATTACTGACGCTGTTGTAAAAAGACGATCTGCATTTAGACTTGTACTGTCGGGCAGCAAATTAAAATGACCTCGATCACAAAAGAAAAATATGATGTTGCCATCGTCGGGGCCGGCCCCGCCGGTTCGAGTACTGCGATCCGACTTGCTCAAAGCGGCTTGACAGTGCTGCTCGTTGAACAAAAAAAATTTCCGCGAGCAAAGCTGTGCGGCGAATTCATTTCACCTGAATGCCTGACTCATTTTGCCGAACTTAATGTTCTTGAGGATATGTCGTGCGCCGGCGGAGTCACACTCGATCGGACAGTTTTTTACGCACGAAATTCCAGATCAGTCACAGTTCCGAGCGAGTGGTTTAAGACAGATTCTCACGCCTTAGGTTTGAGTCGTGCGGAATTGGATTCTCAACTTCTTACTCGAGCACGTTCAGCAGGTGCTGATGTGCTTGAAGAAACAAATGCGGCCGGTTTGTTGTTCGATAGCAAAAGAGTTTGTGGCGTCCGGCTAAGAGACAAAGATGGGGAAATGTCTGATACGAAAGCTGTCATGACAATAGATGCGACTGGACGCTCGAGAATATTAGCTCGTCAGATCGAAAAAATCAATGACAACGTAATACGTAAGCGCGCCGATTTTGTCGCATTTAAAACTCATCTTAAGGGAGTAAATATCCCGAACGGCAATTGCGAGATCTATGCATATCGCGGCGGCTATGGCGGCTGCAATCGTGTCGAAAACAACCGTTTCAACGCGTGTATTATCGTCTCGACAGCCATCGCGAGAAAGTACAACAGCGATGCAGCAGAGATCATGAACAAAGTCGTTTGCGAAAATAAACGCGCTGCACATTCGCTGTGCAATGCAGAGATCATCGATGATTGGCTTGCCGTGCCAATCGAAAGCTATGGCCGAACCGAACTCACTCCGGCTGATGGCCTGCTGACAGTCGGCGATTCTGCCGCTTTCATAGATCCATTCACCGGCAGCGGAATTTTGCTGGCTCTCGAAAGTGCTAAGATCGCTGCCAACGTCATAACAGACGGCTTCTCATCAGAATATTCTTTAGCTGAGATCGCAGATGAATACAAACGGCAATACTCTTGTGCCTTCGACCGGCGCTTAAAGATCAGTTCTCTGGTAAGGCACGCTGCTTTTGCTCCATTTCTTGCAGAAACCGTAATTAAAATTCTGTCCTTGAGCGACAGTCTTACTCAACGTCTGGCAAAGGCTACACGACCAGCCGGACCACTTAACGATCACTAGAGCGTTTTCCTTGTTTTATGCTAATCTTGTCCGCGTAAAATCTAATTATCTCGCTCAAACAGTAGAAAATATGCTTGCAACAATATTTTTGCCGATTTTTTTATTTTTTCAGGCTCCGGGCATCTCGGCTTCGCCCGCGCAGCCGCGTCCTACAGAGCCACCAAAAGCAGTCGCTGAGCAAAAGGAAGAACCGCCCATTGTCACCCATCACACCATGCGTGTTGGAGCCCGCAGTCTGAATTACACGGTAACAACCGGCTTTATGCCCTTAAAGAACTCCGTGAGTGGTGAAATCGAGGCCAAGATCTTCTATATGTCCTATACGCTCGATAATCCGCCGGCGGGTCGCCCCTTAATGTTCTCGTTCAACGGCGGGCCCGGATCGTCAAGCGTTTGGCTGCATCTGGGAGCTCTTGGGCCGCGTCGCGTAAAAATGCTGGATGACGGTATGATGCCTCCGCCGCCTTATGAGATGGAAGACAATCAGCAGACATGGCTAACCGAGACCGACCTTGTATTCATTGATCCGGTCGGCACGGGTTATTCGCGTGCAAGCAGACCGGAACTGGCTCAACAATACTTCAGCTTGAACGGCGACATTGCCTCGGTCGGGGAATTTATTCGTCTCTATTTGGGCCGCAACGAGCGTTGGCTGTCGCCGCTGTTTCTGGTCGGCGAAAGCTACGGCACAACGCGGGCTTCGGGCCTGTCAAACTGGCTTATCGACCGGGGCATTGCTCTCAACGGTATTGCCCTGGTCTCGACGGTAATGAATTTTCAAACGCTTAACTTTGCCAATAGCAATGACTTGCCGCTTGTGTTGATATTGCCAAGTTACGCAACGACGGCCTGGTATCACAAGAAACTCTCGCCCGCTATGCAAAGTAAATCCGTTGAACAGATCGCAAAAGAAGCTGAGGATTTTGCGATGAACGAATATATGCCGGCGATGATGCGCATTGATCGCTTGACAGTAACCGAACGTCAAAGTCTGCTTGATAAATTCAACGCCTATACGGGACTGAGCAAGGAGTTTATTGAACGAAATAATTTTCGTGTCGAACTCGGTGAATTTAATAAGGAGCTTTTGCGCAGCGAACGCCGAACAACTGGCCGGCTCGATAGCCGTTTCAAAGGCATTGACCGTGATGCCGCAGGCAATTTCGCTGAAAATGATCCGGGCTTTGCAGTTCGTCCGCCTTACACAGCCGCGTTCAACGACTATGTTCGTCGCGAGTTGGGCTATAAGACTGACATCGAGTACACCATCATTGGTGGAGCCGGCCGCTGGGATTTCAACGCCAATAACGGCTATGCCGACACGAGCATCTCTATGAAGGATTCGATGGCAAAAAATCCATATATGAAAATATTGATAGCCCAAGGCTATTACGACATGGCAACGCCATTCTTTGCTGCGGAATATACGGTCTCGGCAATGAATCTTGACCCGACGTTGCGTAAAAACATCACGTTCGAATACTACGATGCCGGACACATGATGTATATCGACGTGTCTCAGTTGAAGAAATTAAAATCGGACGCTGCGCTGTTCATACAGAGGTCGCTGAAAAATTAATGCACAAGTCCGTGCGTTAATGGACAATACATTCAAAGTTGAGTATCGCCCTTACTAAAGCGCAGGCTTGTGAATCGAATTTCTAGTGTTTCGTATTACCGGAGATCTGGTCGATCGCATGTTTGAGGACAGGCTGGATAACCGCGAAACATTCTTCGACGCCTTTTGGTGAACCGGGTAGGTTGATAATTAGCGTCGTTCCTCGAATGCCGCAGATGCCGCGTGAGAGCACTGCCGTAGGAGTCTTGGCAGCCGTCTCACGTCGCATCGCTTCTGCAAGCCCGGGAGCCTCACGTTCGATAACGGCACGTGTTGCCTCAGGAGTATTGTCACGCGGACCAAACCCGGTACCGCCGGTCGTGACGATCAAATTGATGTCTTCCCTTTCTGTCAGCGTGTAGAGTGTGTCGCGTAAATGTTGAAGATCGTCAGTGACGGTTCGCCGTATTGCTATACTAGCACCAATAGATTCGAGAAATTCGGCTAATTTATTTCCCGACAGATCGTCGTCGATTCCGCGAGTATCGCTGACTGTAATTACTGCCGCATTTATTACCGTTGCCATAACTAAAATCTCTTTGTGTCCTCTGTGTCTCTGTGGTAAAAATTAACCCGCAGTCGACTCGATCTGCTCTATCACCTGACGCCTGCGGCCGTACATGACGCTCATCATGACACCAATGACGACGAGCAGCATTCCTGCAAAAGATATTATGGATTGAGGTTCGCTAAAGATAAACCAGCCAACGGCTAACGCATAAATTAGTCCGGTATAATTGATGATCGCAACACCTGCGACGCGTTCGCTTTGGAGGGCACTTGTCAGAAATATCTGACCGAGCTGCGAGAAAATGCCAACTAATAAAAGATTAAGCCAATCCCAACCATACGGTGTTTCCCATTGAAAAAACAGGCTGACAAATCCGACGATCAATCCAACAAGCTGAAAATGGAGCACAACTGTCAGTGGATGTTCCTTGCCTCGTAAGCTGCGAACAAGGTTGTATGCCATGCCGGAACAAGCCGCCGATAAAATGCCGACAGCGAGATAAAATGGCGATATTCTATTGTCAAAACGCTCGATCAGCAACACACCGCTGAATGCGATCGCATAAAATAGCCACTGCGCCGGCATCACACTTTCCTTGAGAACAAAGATCGCGATCGTTGCCGTAAAGATTGGCGAGAGATATTGTATGGTCTGTGCCGAAGCGAGCGGCATCTGCTGAAGCGTTAGAAAGAAGCAAAAAAGCGCCGTCGTGCCAAATATGCCACGAAGCAACAGCATCGAATGATTTGAGCCGATGAAGCTCGCTTTTGCACGCTGCAATCCATAAATACAGAGAGCACTCGAAATAATGCCGCGAAAAAATACGATCTCCATTGCCGGAATATGCGAGACCTGCTTGACGAAAACATTGGCCAGAAAAAAAGCGAGCGTCGATAAAAACATCGCACGCACGCCTTTTGTAAAAAATGTAGGTTTGTCGCTCAAATTACGAGAGTAGTTATTTACCTTCTCCATTGCAACCGCAACCCTCGCCGCAGCCAGTTTTTGGCGAGAATGCCTTCGAACGCTTACGCAAAATCGAACCGACATAGATAGCCGCCGCTAAGATCATTGCTATAACGATGTAGTATTGGAGACTCATCCTGTCATCCGAACCCAAGCCACTTTCCACCCTGATACGTGATCAAAGCCCCGACATAGGCAAGTGCCGTCATATACCCTACCATAAACAGCGGCCAGGACCATGAATTGGTCTCGCGGCGAACGACTGCGACGGTGGACATACACTGCATGGCAAGCACAAAAAAGACCATCAGCGTCAACGCAGTCAGCGGCGTCCAGGCTGGCTTGCCTTCATCAGTTTTCGCGTCGCGAACGGCAGCAATTAGCGTTTCGGATTGCTCGTTCTCATCTTTGCCCACGTTGTAAATGATACTTAATGTCGACACCAAAACTTCGCGGGCAGCAAAACTCGCAATCAATGCCACGCCAATCTTCCAGTCGAAACCAAGCGGCTTGATAACCGGCTCGATCGCGTGTCCAAGCTTCCCTGCGAAGCTGTGTTTTATTTGCTCGGATTCTGAGATAAGTGTGGAGTCCGGGCTCAGGGAGTTTATGGCGGCGGTTTGCTCAGCACTTAAGGCTCCAGCATCAAGACTGGTTCGGGGAAAATACATCAACGCCCAAAGAATTATTGATATGGCCAGGATTACCGTTCCTGCACGTTTCAAAAACAAGAACGCCCGCGTAAGCATATTCTGGAAAACGGTTCGCAGATTTGGCAGACGATACGGCGGCAATTCCATTAAAAACGGCGGCGGCGGCGCTTTGAGCACAGTGCGCTTTAGGACAAACGCAACAATGATCGCGACGATGATGCCAAGTGCATACATCGCCAACATCAGCACTGCACCTAGCGAAATAAATCCAAACACTGTCTGCCCTGCGAAAAACGCCGCTATCATCAGTGTATAAACCGGCAATCGAGCCGAACAGCTCATGAACGGCGCGATCATTATTGTCGCAAAGCGGTCGCGGCGGCTTTCGATGGTTCGCGTCGCCATAATGCCCGGAATTGCGCATGCAAAACTGCTGATAAGCGGCAGGAAAGCCTTGCCGTGCAAACCGACGCGACTCATCAGCTTATCGAGCAGAAACGCGGCCCGCGACATATAACCGCTGTCCTCGAGAAGCGAGATGAAGAAAAAAAGCAGCAATATCTGCGGCAGAAAAACGACCACGCCCCCGACGCCCGCAATTATGCCGTCAGCCAGAAGATCTGTTAGTATGCCCGGCGGCATTTCGGTTCGAACAATGTCTGCAAGCGAACCAAAGCCGGTTCCAAGCATATCCATCGGCAGGCTAGCCCATGAAAAGATCGTCTGAAATACCAACAACAATATGGCTACAAGAATGATCAGGCCGAAAATTTTGTGCGTCAGTATTCGGTCGATCCTCTCCGAAAGCCGATGCTGTTTTTGATCGCTGTGCCAGACAGATTCCTGAACGGCGTTCGAAATAAAATTGTATCGGGCAAATATCTTGCCGTGCAGGCCGTCTTCCTCGTTTTCGTCAACAACATACGGCACTGTCGGCTTTGTACCAAGCACTTCTTTGATCTTCGCAGCAAGTTCTGCTCGACCGCGTCCGCTTTTTGCGTTGACCGCAATGACCGGCGTCTTTAGAAAAGCCGCAAGCATTTCAACATCGATCTCATGTTTTTCCTTTTCAAAAACATCGATCATCGTCAGCGCGATCACGACCGGCACACCGAACTCGAACAGCTGCATTACGAGATACAGATTACGTTCGAGATTTGTCGCATCGACGACCGCGACGATCGCGTCCGGTTTCGGTACGCCTGCCATATCGCCGGTAATGATGTCGCGGGCAATGTGTTCGTCGAGAGACGTAGCGTCAAGACTGTAGAGGCCTGGCAGGTCAATTAAATTGGCCGCAGTGCCGTTCAGTTTCCACGGCCCTTCTTTGCGTTCGACCGTAACGCCTGGATAGTTTGCAACTTTTTGTTTGAGTCCGGTAAGGGAGTTGAAGAGGGTCGTCTTGCCGGCATTGGGGTTGCCGGCAAGGGCTATCGTAATGTGAGGATTAGTTCCACTGTCGTTCATTCATCGCTTCAGTCTAAAGGCTGACCTCTACACCGTCAGCTTCGCTTCTACGCATGGCAAGACTGTAGCCGCGCACTCGCACTTCAATGGGGTCACCAAACGGAGCCATCTTTATCACCCGCACGTCCACGCCGGGAATTACACCCATTTCCATTAGACGCCGCGAAACACGACTTGTACCATTTACATTGGTAACTCGAGCATCGCATCCCACCGGCAGTTCTGTCAGTGTCAATTTCTTAGCTTCCTCAGTTTTTCTTTTCATCCTTCTTGGGTTTCATCTCCCATAAAACGTTGATGATCAACCACTTTCCATTAATTTTGCCGATGTGCATATAATCGACCCAATCATGCATTTCACATTTGACCGTCGCTGCCCCACCGGTAATGTCAAAGATCGTAACATCTTTCTGCTGATTCTCTTTAGGCGTTTGTTTGCCAAAACCACCGCGAGTTCCCTGCACCAGCGACATCGCCGTCATTTGTCCTAAAGAGCTTTGGCCCTTCTCATTTGTGCGAACGATACGTTTGGCCAGGTCCGGACTCAAAGCACTTTCCATCTTTTCTGCATTGCCTTCGTACCAACCTTCCGCATAATTTAATGCCGTTCGTTTTATCGCCTCGCGATCCGCATCCGTTTGACCAAACCCCGAGATCGCCAACGCGACCAGAAACAAGAAACTAAAGAATAAAATCCCTTTCATCAGAAACTCCTTTCCAAAATATATTCTACCCTAATTGAAAACCGTTTTCAATTTCAATTAATAAAAAAGCAGAACGGTTAACATATCTGGATACGCAGACTATTTAGAAAGGTTTTTCGTGGGTAAGACAAGGTCCGCCTGATAGCTGCCAAATGAAAAACGCAGCGGGACACGTTCGCTGGCATCAAGCCATATTTTCAACGTCCGCTTATCAAAGATCTCGCTGCCGGTACTGATAGTTATCATTTGTGCCAATACCTTTTCCCCTCCGACGGTTATTTCTTCAGCATTTGACGGAGCAAGGGTGAAAACATATGGCTGCGATTCCCAAAAAACTGCCACTCGCGTGTCATTGACGGGGTTTTTCGGATCCTTGCTGGGCTTGAGATTGAATGAGCGCATCGCATAGATCAATGAGAGTAACGTGTGTGTTCCGATCGGAGCATCGACGGGATTTTCCTTGCCGACTGAAATATTTCCCGTCCGCGGGTCAAATACCGCTGTTTGATTTAACCAAGTCAGATCTCTACTAAATCTCGATTCAACCAATCGCGGGGCAAGAGTTTCAGGGTCGACATGAACCTGTATAGAATCGCCAAGACCGAATATGGTAGTTCCCTGTTCGGTACCCGTAACCGTCGCTGTTAGCAACAAACTATCCTGGTTTTGGAACAACTTTCTCTCTTTTGCAGAAAGCGAGATCACCGCGATCTTCTTTCCACTATCAGAAACATCAAAGTTAAGCGTTTCGCCGAGGGCAAAACCCAATTCGGGTGAGATCGGTTGGTTTTCCTGGTAAGGAGGCGGCGTTGCCTTTGCTGGTGGAATTACTACGGACGGCGGGGTTTTAGACGGTTCCGGTGTCGGTGCGGCAGCTGGCTTTGGAATCTGAATAGCCGCTATTGAAGCAACAAAATTGCCTTTAACTGTCTTAAACCTGAAAAGTACAGGAACGCGGGCATCGTCAGTCGTAAAGTTGATCTTCAAGTCCTTAACGCCGTTCGCCGTTAAATACTCACTCTGAACCTCGGTCACTAAGGTATCAAACAGGCCAGCTTCGGCTTTAACTTTTTCGTTGATAGTTGACTGAAAGATCACCGTGTATTGCTTTCCATTTTCATTCAGTGGAAAAGAACCCACACCATTGCTCTCACGCACTTTATATATCAAGGAAAGCAGATCAAAGCTTGAGGTCGGCTCCTTGAGAAAATTGTCGACAGTCTCTTTTGGCTCGACCCCGGAATTTGTCGTCTTGCTAATATAAACAGGCAAACCTGAGTCAAGGGCGGCGAATACCGTCCGGCGTTCATCGAACTGAAAAAAAGCCGCGCTTACAACACCAAGTGTCTTCAATATCGATTTGAGTTCCACGACTTCTCTGCCGCTGAGAATACCGCGCGAAACTACAGTTATTTCTGCATACGCCGCACTTGTAAACTTGCCGAACGAGACGTTATAAGTAAGCCTTTCACCTACGCGAAATCGAGTAGATGGACTGACAACCGTCTCAGACGAGCCCTGCGCCAAGGCAAAATTCACAAAACAAGAACAGGAGCAAACCGCGGCTAAGATCGCGATGAGCACCTGATGGCTGCCTCTAAACACTCGATTATTTCCTATTCTCATTATTTGTTTCAGTTTCACCGATGATCAGTTTTACGGCCTCTAACCGATCTTTCGCCTGAATGATCGGTCGGCCAATAACCGCAAAATCAGCTCCGTCCCTGATCGCCTCGGTAAATGTTCTAACACGCTTTTGATCGTCTTTAGTTCCGAACTGAGGCCTGATACCGGGTGTAACGATGAGGAAATCCGGATTTGGCACCGTTTCTCTAACTGTCACGATCTCCTGAGGCGAAGCAACTACTCCATCAAGTCCGCAATCAGCGGCTAATTTGGCCAGTTTGGCAACTTCTTCCTCTAAGTCACACTCTATCCCAATCTCATCAAGAGCCGACCTTGTCGAACTAGTCAATATAGTCACACCGATAACAAACGGTCGAACTATCCTTTCTTTTTCACAAGCAAGCCGAACCTCGTCGACAGTTCTCTTAATCATTTCCGAGCCACCTAGCGTGTGAACATTCAGCATCCAAACGCCGAGTCTCGCCGCTTCGATCGTTGCATTTGCAACAGTGTTTGGAATGTCGTGAAACTTTAGATCAAGAAAGATATTGAGGCCAGCGTCAGTAAATTCCCTCACAAGTACCGGTCCCGCGGCAGTAAACAACTGCGAGCCGACTTTGAACGCTCCAACCTCCCCACGCAATTCACTTACGATCTCGCGTGCCTCCTCGGCTGTCGGCACATCGAGGGCTGCGATGATCCGCTCTTTTGCTCTTAATAGTGGATATTCTGAGGCGAAAGGCTTCGTCATTCTAGTCGAGGTCAAGAGGGTTTCTGAAAGGCTTGTCCGAATCCGTATCCGCCCGCTTCAGGGCTTCCTTAAATTTTTCCTCCAACAGTCGTTCACGATCCTTCATCGAGGACATTTCCTGAGCAAATATCTGTTCGCGGTGCTCTTTTTGCTTATTCAATTCGCCCTTTAGATCCTCAAATGACCCATGCACCTTTTTTTTCTCCTCGTGAGCAAGGATCGCACCCGTATTCGCATCAACGGTTAACTTTGCTTCACAGCACGGGCATGTCAGCGTGTATCTTTCCATATCCGAATAAAATTATACAACAATCGCCTATTATTCCGCCTTTTTAGACTCGGTTTTGGATACAGGCGAACCTGTCGCAGATGCAGAGGCCGCTAATTCGAGAAATTGATCTGCAGTTGCAAGTTTTACGTTCGATATGCGGTCGGTTGTGATATTTACTACTTGCGCACTTCGCAGAATCATAGTCAATGCCTTGTTCTTTTCATCGATAGAGATCGATTCGACTTTAAGCAGCTTCGGATGTTTCTTCCAGATTCGCACTTCATACATTTTCCCATTCTGGGACGCCTGCGCGATCTGCGAATCTTCAGGTGCAGGCACAAATTGCAACACCGGACGGCCTGAGGCCGGTGCCTCAGAAGTTCCGGGGTTTGTTTGCACGGTATTCGGCGGAGCAACCGAATTCGAAGCCGCGATTTGTGTGTTCGCCTGACTGCCAATGTCCGAATTACCTGAACAACCGCTGCTCAGGCTAACGGCCATAAGAAAAACAAAAAGGAAAGTCGTCGGTTTCATTGCGTTGTAAGTTTGGATGTTAAATTTGTCTTCACGGATTCCCATTCAGTTTCAATGATACTGAAATAGATCGAGTCACGAAAACGTCCGGTATCGCATATGACGTGATTACGAAAGATGCCTTCTTCCTTTGCTCCGAGCCGCAATATTGCATTGCGCGATCTTTCATTTAGGACATCGGTCTTCAGCTCAACGCGAATGCACTTCCACGATTCAAAAGCATGAGTCAGCATCAGCAGTTTCGCCTCGGTATTGACAGCAGTTCGCTGCCACTCGGTATTTATCCAGGTCCAGCCGATCTCGGCCCTGAGATTCTGAACGTCGATATTTCCGAATCGCGTCGATCCGATGATCTTTCCTGAAGAATGTTCGATCGTTACAAACGGAAGAGCCACGCCTCTCTCTAGGTCAGCAAGCGCGATCTCGATATACCTTTGCATGTCGTCGCGCGAAGAAACGGTCATCGGATTCAAACTCCATAACGATTCATCACGACCGGCTTCCCAAAGGCCGTCCAGATGCTCTGCAGCCATCGGCTCGAGCCGAATAAATTTGCCCTCTAAAATAACCGGCTTTACGTTCATCACAATAAGATACCAAAAAAAGTGGGCAAATCATCGATCTGCCCACTATAAACTACTAACTATTCACGATTTACTTTTAGATGTCGTAATACATCGAAAACTCCATCGGATGCGGCCTAAGACGCAAAGGCGTGATCTCGTTCTCGCGCTTGTATTTGATCCAACGCTCGATCAGCGAAGTCGTGAAAACATCGCCCTTGAGCAGAAATTCATGATCGTTCTCAATTGCTGTCAAAGCTTCATCCAGGCTGCCTGGCAGCGACGGTACATTCGCAAGTTCCTCAGGCGGCAGATCGTAGATGTCCTTGTCGAGAGGCTCACCCGGATCAATGCGGTTTTGAACACCGTCGAGTCCGGCCATCAGCAATGCCGCAAAAGTCAGGTACGGATTGCACGAAGGATCGGGCGGTCGAAATTCGAGACGCTTGGCCTTTGGCGATTGCGAGAACATCGGTATTCGCACCGCAGCCGAACGATTTCGTGCCGAATAAGCTAGATTCACCGGAGCCTCAAATCCCGGAACAAGACGTTTATATGAATTCGTTGTCGGAGCCGCAAAACCAACTAACGCCGGCGCATGTTTCAGCAGTCCGCCGATGTAAAATTTCGCCATCTCTGAAAGTCCGGCGTACTGATCGCCCGCAAACAGCGGTTCTCCGTCCTTCCACAACGACTGGTGACAGTGCATTCCCGAACCGTTGTCGCCGTAGATCGGTTTTGGCATAAATGTCGCCGTCTTGCCGTTCGCGTGTGCGGTATTTTTGACAATGTACTTGAACAGCATCAGATTGTCCGCTGTATGAAGCAGATTTGAAAATCTGAAATCGATCTCACACTGCCCGGCGGTCGCAACCTCATGATGATGACACTCAACGTCGATACCTACCTGCGCGAGTATCGAGGACATTGCGTTTCGGAGATCGATCAGCGTATCGAGCGGAGCGACCGGCACATAACCTTCTTTTGGACGAATATGATAGCCGTTATTGATCGCAAATTCATTGCTCTCGCGGCCGGAGTTCCAATGGCCTTCGTCGGAATTCACATGAAAACCTGCCGAGTGCTGGTCACAGTGAAATCGAGCTTCGTCAAAGATAAAAAACTCTGCCTCAGGGCCGACGTTCACCGTATCGGCGATGCCCGTAAATTTCAGATAGCTTTCGGCACGCTGGGCGACCGATCGCGGGTCGAGCCAGTAGCCTTCTTTCGTGATCGGGTCGACCGCGTTTGCTATCAGGCAAAGCGTGGTTTCCTCAGTAAAAGGATCGATCCAAAACCGCGACGGGTCAGGCACGAGCAGCATGTCAGATTCGTGAATTGCCGCCCAGCCGCGAAGGCTCGATGCGTCAAACCCGAAACCGTCCTCAAAACTATCCTCGGATAATTGTCCGATCGGAAAAGTTAGGTGATGCCACGACCCTATAAGGTCGGTAAATCTAACAGATACAAATCTCGCTTCCTGGTCGGCAGCGAAGGTCAAAACATTCTTGGGGTTCATTATTTCTCCTGCTAAGTAGAGTAATGTAGTTAAAAATGACTATATGCAGCGGAATTTCAAAAAAAGAGATAATACAATAGTCTGGGTAAACTTCAAAGCGATGACGACGACAAAATTTCAGAGTCGGTGAAGCCGACGACATATTTGTAGCCCACTGTACAAACTGTTGGGTAAATTCGCCAAAAAACCACGAACCGTCGAAGACGGTGACATAAACCCACGCAATGCTTATTATGCCGCCGTCTTTGACGGCTCATATCGTATTTTACGTCTGTTCCCACATCTTGCGAAGTGGGCTACAAATATAGCCCCGTCTTCGACGGTTTGGCATTTGGGTCATCTGGAATAGAATGGTTTTCACTTGGTTTATGCTCGGTGCCAAAGACCAGGTCAGGGCGCAGTTCGGCGCAAGCTCGAACGAACTCCAGGGCCTGCGCATCACGAAAAAGTCCGAGTATGACAAACCAAAAGCCAAAGCCGCCACGCCGGATAGTTAGAAGACGTTGCAGAAGCCCGCACGCAGTAAGGGCGCCGACGGCGACTCACGTGCATGAAGTATAAGAAATCGGCGTACGCTGATTCCGTTGGTTATAGAGAGTGCTTGTCACGGGTGCCCTTACTTCGTGCGGGCTTCTGCAACCATACCGAAATTGGTGTATTATCAACCCCCTTGGCAAGCTAGCCCACATAAAAATGCTATGATTCGTCATTTTGTCATATTTCTCTTATTGATCAGCGCACGAGCGGTGGTCTGCCAAGATAGGGCAGACTTCGTATGTGAGCTTTACAAACTCGACCTTTCGCGTGGGAGCACGGAAGAATCAATTGATCGAAAGCCATTCCAGAAGTTCGGTGAATACAAGAATTACGGGTCTATGGAAGAGGAGCGGATCAATAAATTTTTTAGCGTGCCGAACACACGTTGGTATGCTGTCATTAGCATGTTCACCTCTGACGAATCGCTTCCTCGACGAGGTTCCGTAAATTGGGAACTCAGTTTTTCAAAAACTCGTCGACGAAAGATACTCGCGAGCCCCGCTTATGCTTCATCGGAATCGACGTTCAATGCTTTTGACGTTGGTCGAGTTTCGACCTTTGTTAAACTCGGCAAGCGACGCATGATGATTACGCTGCAATGTGAAGCGCCGCAGTACCGACAAAAGCATCCCGACGAGGTTCTGTGACTCATCAGACGATCTCGCCGACGAGGTCGTATTCGTGGGCTTCGGTGATCTTGACGTTGTAGATGGTTCCGATCTGGGGGTCGAGGCCTTCGGGAATATCGTTTATTAAAATATAGCCATCGATCTCCTGCGTTTGGCTTGTCATGCGGCCCTGGAACAAGAGGTCTGATTCCTGCGAGAGGCCTTCGAAAATGACGGGAAACGTCTTGCCGATCTTGGCACGGTTCAACTGCTTGCTGATCTTTGCCTGTTCCTTCATCAGGCGGTTGCGGCGTTTCATTGCGATCTTTGGATCGACCTTGTTCGGTAGTTCAAATGCCGGAGTTCCCTCTTCGTCGGAGTAGGTAAAGACTCCGAGGTTGTCGAAGCGGCAGTTTTGGACAAATTTTATCAGCTCTTCGAAATCGTCGTCGGTCTCGCCCGGAAAGCCTGTAATAAAAGTCGTGCGTATCGCGATGCCGGGAACTTTTTCGCGGACACGGGCGATGAGCTTTTCGAGCGACTCGCGAGTGCCGCCGCGTTTCATCAGCTTGAGCACGTTTCGTGAGCCGTGTTGCAGCGGCATATCGAGATATTTGACAGCCTTTGGCGTCTCGGCGATGGCGGCGAGAAACGCGTCCGAAATATGCGTCGGGTACGCGTACATCACGCGAACCCATTCGATGTCGTCGATCTCGCCAAGTGCTCGTATCAACGCCGCAAGAGCATCGACCTCGCCAAGGTCTTCGCCATAACGCGATGAGTCCTGTGCGATAAGGACAAGCTCTTTGACACCTTGTTTCGCGAGCATTCGCGCTTCTTCGACGATCGAACCGAAACGCCGCGATCTGAACGACCCGCGCATCGACGGTATCGAACAAAACGCACACGGCCTGTCGCAGCCTTCAGCGATCTTGATAAACGCCGTGTGCGATTGCGTCGCTCGCATTCGCGGTGTGTACTCGTCGTAAAGATATGTCGCCGACTTGTTGCCGATCGGCGTGATCGTCAGTTGTTTGGCGTCGAAATCTTCGTCAGCGGCCTTGAGAATATCGCCGACCTGCGAGGTCCCGATAAACGCATCGACCTCTGGCAGTTCTTTCATCAGGTCGTCGCGATAACGCTCGACAAGGCATCCCGCGACGATGACGCGGCTTGCATTGCCGCTCGATTTCCATTGTGTGGCTTCAAGTATGGCGTCTATCGATTCCTGCTTGGCAGATTCGATAAAGCCGCAGGTATTGACCACGACGGTATCGGCTTCACCGGCATCATTTGTTATTTGATAGCCAGCCTCGGCCAACTGGCCCATCATAACCTCGCTGTCAACGAGATTTTTTGGGCAACCGAGACTGACAAATCCGACCTTTTTCATAATGCTAACGGCGTCACCGAAAACATTAAGAATAACAGATATGGTTCAATTATTCCGCTTTGAGCGTTTTGAGCCAGCTTTCGATCTCGTCGGCTTCACTGCGGGTAAGATTCTTTTCTCCAAAACGAACGCGGTTGTATTTTTCGGTGATACTGATGACTTCCGGAATTCCGGACGAATACGCAAATTCGAGAGGCGTCTGATGTGGTTCGCGTGTCCAGCCTTTGTCACGCAGGATGCTCTGCATACGGTCGTAGAATTCGACGATCGAGGCGTGTCGTTTTTTGAAGAATCGATCCCAAATTCGCCGCCATATGCTTAAACGTTTGATTCTTCTATAGAGCCGGATGAACAGGAATATCCCCATTGCCGCAGCAGCAAGACATCCAACGCCGTAAGCGATCGCTATGAGGCTCGTTTGAAAGCCCTTGTCACCGCGTACATCCTTCCACCACTCGGACACAATGCTCTGAGCGTGGTTCAGATACGACGAAATGCCGGATTGATAATCGATAAAACTGTTTCGCACCGAACGTGCCAACGACCGCTGCTCCTGATTATCGTAGGCGACAAAATGCTGTATCCAGAATGTTTCGAGGGCTTCGAGATATTTGTTAATACTGCCCGCGATACCGGCAGATGATGCGGCGGCTGTCTGTCCGGCAAACGGCGTTGGATCGAACGGTACCCAAACGTCTTCGCCGGGAAAATAAACTTCAACCCAAGCATGGGCGTTCCGCTGACGGACAACGGTCACGTCGACGGTATCGTTGTATTCTCCGCCGTGAAAGCCGTTAACAATCCGCGTTGCAATGCCCTGCGTTCGAAGCATAACAGCCATCGCGGTCGCAAAATATTCACAATGGCCTTCGCGTACATTGAACAAGAAATCCGCGAGCGGCTCGTCGCCGCCGGCCTTTTGTTCGAGCGTGTAGCCGAAATTATTTTGAAGATAGGTTTCGATCGCTCGGGCTTTGTCATAGCGAGTTTGCGCCGTCGCCGTGACCTTTTCCGCCAGCTTCTCGATGCGCTGATCAAGCACGGGCGGAAGCATCCGGTAATTACTTACGTCAGCGATATAGGGCTTATTGTCAGCCCGAAGCTCCGGATCGGACGGCAAACTGCGATCCGAAAGGACCTTATAACTGACGCGTTCATAACTTCGCGAATAGGTCAGCGAACCATAAGCGTCCTTGAACACGACGGGAAAGCTGCCCTGGATCGCGACTGCCCGCGACAGTGCGAACAGAACGGGCGTATCGAGCGGTTCGAGATAGATGGTTTGAATTGCGCGATTCTCGCGGCCCGCAGAAAAGTCAACCTGCAGAACATCGCCATCACCTTTTTCAAACGCGATCTTCGTGCCGGTCTTCGATTTGCTCCACGACTTGTTATCAAAAGTGTCGAGGGCCACGCCGCGAAAATAAAGTCCGCTGTCAGGATCGGCATTGCCTTCCAGTTTGACGCGCATCACGACTTCGTTGCTTTGCTGTATCTGGCCGATGCCGCCCAAACGCACAGTATCAGAAAATCCCGACGAAGTCCTTTGCCCAAGCTGATTGCCGCCAAATCCCGCACCGCCGACACGCGGCAGCAAAAAGAATAGCGGCAAGGCCAGCAAGATGATAAAAACGATCAGCGTCAACGCCGCCGACGGAAGCCGCCGGACAGGCAGAGCAGTATTCGATTCGGAACTTGGGTCCCGTTCGCTGACGATCTCGCCGTTGATCTTCAACTCGACCGCACGTGACGTTTTGCGGATCTCGAACGCAATGATCGCCGACGACATCACGAGCAAATACACAATAAACGTCAGCAGATAAAGAGCACTGATACTCAAGCCTGCTGCCAGGAGGACCTCAAAGAACGACATCAGGTATAGAAATATCCAATCGCGGTCGCTCTTTTTTTGCAGGAGCTTGATCGCCGTAAGGCTGAGGATCATTCGTGCGAGAATGCCAGCGATCGCCGCTTCACCGCCGGCGAAAGTGATGATTCGAAACTTCCACGCTGCAAAATACAGCGGCAGTGCCAAAACAATAAGCACCGTCCCGAGTTTTTCCGAGATCTGCCACCGCGAGCCTTCCAAACGCCACGCTGCGACCATCACTGCGACAAATAGTCCGGTGCCGACGATGCCGAACGTCCCCGATATCCACAGCGATAAAAAGCCGCAAAAGACAGCCGTGTATGAAACAAGACGAAAAAACTTTTCGAAATTCATCGATCCTGCGGTAATTTTTCCGCTATTCAATTATATCGTTTGCCCGGCAGTTTGTTCCATAATTTTGGCGGGCTGTTCCACCTTGTTCCATTTGTTCCACTTTTGCTGGAACGGAACAAACGGCTGGTCTTCCTGGAAACGTGCAGGTGTTTGTGATTTTCTGTATCATTATTCCTTATGGCTATGGCCGATAGTGGCGAAAAAGAGTTTATTTCGATCGTGATGCCGGTTTATCGCGAAGCTGCTCATATAGGCGAGGTATTGAAGGACGTACACACCGCGTTGACGCAGGCGGACGTGCGGTTTGAGATCGTGCTGGTTGAGGACGGCTCACCCGACGATACATGGAAAGCTCTTGTTGAGCAATCAAAGATATACCCCATGATGCGTGCCGCGCGTTTGAGCCGAAATTTTGGAAAGGAGCACGCACTTTGCGCCGGGCTCGAAATGGCACGCGGCGATGCGGTGATCGTAATGGACGCTGACGGCCAGCATCCGCCGGCGATACTGCCAAAGATCATCTCGACTTGGCGCGAGACTGGAGCCGACATTGTCGAGTGCACAAAGATCGACCGCGGTGAAGAAACTCTTTTCAGTAAGGTCGCGGCGGGCATGTTCTATTGGTTATGGAACAAGCTTTCCGGATTTGAGATGCGCGGAGCGTCGGATTACAAACTGCTCAGCCGTCCGGCTGTCGATGCCTATCTCGAAATGGACGAACGAAATGTTTTCTTTCGCGGCATGACGGCCTGGCTCGGCTTTACGCGTGAGCAAGTGCCATTCGAAGTTGCAATGCGTGCGGGCGGATCTTCGAGCTGGTCGATCCTGCATCGCGTAAGATTGGCGTTGACAGGCATTTCGGGATTTTCGTCACTGCCGCTGCAGTTTGTGACGTTTACGGGTTTGTTATTTCTTTTGTTTTCCGTGATCTTTGGATTTTACACTTTGATCTTACAACTCGTGGGGCACGCAGCAACGGGATTTTCGACAGTAATTCTGCTGCTGCTCGTCATCGGCAGTCTGCTGATGATAAGCCTCGGAATCATCGGCATCTACCTTGCGCGAATTTACGACGAGATCAAAGGGCGACCGCGATATGTGATCTCGCAGAGGATCGAACCAAAGGAATCAGCGATCCTGCGTAGGCGAAAGAACGACAGCCCTGCGCAGCCGCTTTTCGAAATGGATGATAACGTTTAGATATGTTTGAGAATTTTCCAAAAACGCGCTCGGTGCTGCCGCCGGAGTTTCAGGCGATATATGCCGACCAGTATAAAGAGAACCGCGATGGCGGTTCAAAAGCCAGCGGCCTCGCGCAAAAGCTCGAAAGCTGGATGCACCGAAAGGTCGCAGGCGATGTCCAGTCGGGCGCTGAGAAAGCGACGCTTGAGATCGGAGCAGGAACGCTCAACCAACTGCCCTACGAGAAGAATTCCAAACCTTACGACATCATCGAGCCGTTTCATTCGCTCTTCGAATCGTCACCGCTCAAGGGCAGGATCAGAAGTGTTTACGACGATATTTCTGAGATCCCGGCGGACACGAAATACGATCGCATCACTTCCATCGCTGCTTTCGAACACATCTGCAACCTACCGGAAGTCATTGCACGTTCTGGGCTTTTGCTTGCGGAAGGCGGAAATCTTCGCTGCGGTATCCCGAGCGAAGGCACGATAATGTGGAAGCTTGGCTACACGTTTTCGACCGGTCTTGAGTTCAAACGCAAGTACGGCCTCGATTACGAGGTGCTGATGAAACACGAACACGTCAACACCGCCAAAGAGATCGAAGAAGTACTGAACTATTTTTTTGCCGACGTAAAGAGCAGTGTTTTTGGAGCAGCAAAAGCAATATCGTTTTACCAATTCTATGCGTGCATGCAACCGCACAATGAACGCTGTTCAAGCTACCTAACCGCAACGCAAACTGCACAGTAGATGCTTCGTGGTCCCAATTTATTCTTTTGAATTGCCCTCTCCGAGGTCAAACACAAATACCTTTGAAATCTCGGTGTCAGTAACGATCAGATATCGTCTTTTGCGCGCTTCTATAATGCACATTGCAGATGGTGTCATAAATTGCTCATTACCGTCGAGTTTTATTCCGGGTTTGGGGTTGCCTTCCATATCGAACGCGATAATGTCCTTCGCCGGTTCATTTGAAACATAGAGAGTATTTGTCGCCGCGTCGAATGCTGCATCCGGAAGTCTCGGCGGTTGTTCTTCCCACCCAGGAATCGACCATTGGCGCACAAACGTACCTGCAAGATCAAAAACTTGAATTCGTCTATTTCCAACATCTATCACAACGATCCGATCGCCGGCAATAGTTAGCCCCCCCGGGCCGACAAACTGGCCTTCATCGCTACCTGCAGACCCCCACGATTGCTCGGTTTCCGAACTAAGGTCGAAATCGACAATTCGATTCCTTCCAGAATCGACAATGTACAAATGGTTATTAGGGCCAAAGGCCATGTCGCGCGGCCCATAGAATCCTAACGACCATTCATTAATAAATTCACCGGTCGGTTCGAATTTCATTAACTTCTGATTTGGAAGATTGGTGACATAGATACTCCCCGATTCGTCTACGGCGACGCCGCCTGGAATTGCAACTTGACCTGGGTCGGAAGACTTTGTATCGAAGATCGAGATAATGTCCGCATATGAATCGTATTTTTTGACACGACCATTTCCAGTATCGGCGACGTAAAAATTGCCCTGTCTATCGGAGGCGATGCCTCGCGGTCTTGAAAATCGGTCTCGCCCGGAGCCAGCTTCCTTTCCAATCACAACCGGTAAGATGTTCCGCGCCTCATCCGGTGACGGAGTGGCACCGGCCCACGTCCTATAAAGAATGAATGTGTCCTTCTGAGATATCACGTTGCAACTCGTACATTTACCGTCGGAGGCTAGCACAATTGAATTCGGCGGCGGAATCTCATCTGCCGAAAGGTGGACAAAATTACCTGGATCAATTCCCTTAATTGCTCCATACCAAAGGGCATGGACATATGCGGGGCCGTGGATGCCGTCCCGCAAATAAATCGGGCGCGAGGGTTCCGCAAGAGCCTTTTCGAGCAGCTCTGGGTAAACTGCGTCGTAGTCATGCAATCGAAGCGGACCCCGTGTTCGGAACTGAACCTGGAAGATCACGGCTTGGACTAATGTCAAAATCAACAATAACAAAAGAACTATCCGCCGGCGCGATTTCAGTACGATCACTTTCTCGCCGGGCTCATCCTTAATATTCGAAAACAGAAACGACAGGGCCGGAATCGTCAGGACGAGCAAAAACACAGACATCCCGAATAATCTGAAAGAATGATATCGATATGATGTAATTGCCCCAGGCAACACTGAGATGAAGAATCCGTATACAACGAACCGCCACCAGGCATCGTGACGGTGTCTAAGAATCACGATTATGAGGCCGGTTATCGACAGGAGAAATGTGGCGAAAAGGACTTCGCCCATTCCCTGTACATGATGACGTAGAAGAGGGTCTCCTTTAAAGACCAAAAAAGCGGGACTAAGGTCTCGGAAAAACGCTGAGATGAATTCAGTCGAATTGGTCAACATCGGTTTGTCAGCGTCGAGATAAGTGACTTGCCGAAATCTCGCTGTTAGCCCGCTTGTATTCGAAAAGAAGGCTATCATGAACGGCACCAAACATAAACAATAGACCGCCCAGGTCCTAAGCACTCCAGACAGATGCTTTTTGCTAATGGCGAATATCAGAAGCCCAAAAGCGAACGCTGGCCCCAATAATCTGCCTGCCGTGTAAGAATAGGTAATTAGAGCAATGGAGAGGGCAATCAAAACGGAGTCCAACAGGTTCCACGTTCCACGCTTGTAAGCATTGAACAAGAAAAATAAAAATAAGACTATGCAGAATGGATAAGAGCAAATCTCTAAAACCAGGCGACTAACCTCGAAAAGCCAAGGCGTTGCCATGGCCGTTATGGCGACGATCACACCAATAAGACGCCGACCGGACATTCTTGCGGCCAACAGCCCAAGCAACAGCGTCGCGAGGAATACCAATGTTGCACCGAGTATCCTTGCCGACAGAATGCTAGCCGGCACGAACAAATACATTGCGGCCAACATATAGATATGGGTAGGATTTGCATACCCCTGATAGCCATCCGTAAAGCACTGGAAATAAAGCGGAAATCTAATTCCGAATTCACTGGCACCCGTTTGAGCAATTTGGTAGCCATTGTAGGCCAAACACGACTCGTCTACGTAAAAACCAGGCGGATTCGTCGCAAGATTAGAAATGAATAGGGGGTAAGCCAACAGAATTCCCGCAAAGATGATAAATCGTGCGCGATTGCGTGAAATTCTGGAAAGAAACTTTGGCAAAAATGACATTTCGTAATGTTCGCGTGCGCTTTGGGGACGGCCTTATTTCAAGTCTAAATCTTCCGACTTGCCGTAGGTAAACACAGCCATCTTATTTCTTAAATCCAGCAGTCCCCAGCGGCATCATAGCAACTTTGGAATCGGTGATATCCAGGACAATAAGCGTTTTGTTGTTATTTTCTTCGGAGAGACAGATCGATGCTGGTTTGTTAAGTTTTATGTTGCCATCCAGAAGATCGTCTTCCATCTGATTGCCGTTCTTATCAAATGCGATCACATCTTTTGTTATCCCACTCGTGACGTATAGGAGGTCCGTTTGCGTATCAAAAACACAATCAGGATAAGAATCAATTCCCTGCTCCCAAACTTCAACTGGCCACTGACGAACATATTTGCCGTCAAGATCGAGAACTTGAATTCGCCTATTTCCCGATTCAGTGACAAAAACGAGGCCGTCACCGATCGCGATACCCATTGGCTCTCCGAATTGGCCTTCGCCTTTCCCTGATGACCCAATTGGTGTAAACGTCTCCGTCGCAGGATCAAATATTACTATTCGGCTTCTTCCCTGATCAACAATGTAAAGTTTGCCATCAGGGCTGACGGCAATGTCACGCGGGCCGTAAAATCCTAATTCATCTCCTTTCCACTCACTTTGGTAGTCACCGTCAGGCCCAAATTTGATCAGTTTATGGTTCGCAGCGTCTGTAACATAGACGTTTCCATCACTATCGACTGCGATCCCGTTTGGCGAATTTAATTCACCGACTCCTTTACCAAAGACGCCAAAGGACAGGACGAATGCACCGTCAGAGTCAAATTTTTGCACACGATGGTTGCCTGTATCTGCGATATAGAAATTCCCACGATTGTCGGCCGCCACACCTCGTGGCCTCATGAACTGTCCCTCTTTGTTACCGCTTTTCCCTACCAGCTTCGCATTCGAAGGATCAGACTCACCAGAAGCTGGAAGAGTCTTATACAAGAGATACACGCTTTTTTGCGCAATGACTTTGCAGTTCGCACACGTCATATCGCTGCTCAATATCAACGCATCAGATGGGATTGGTTCATCTTCAGCCAGATGGTAGAAATTCGCCAAATCAATACCCTGCATCGTTGCATACCAATACGCGTCAATATACGCAGGTCCTGCCATGCCATCCTTCAGATAGATCGGCCTCATCGGTTGAGCAAGTGCATCGGCCAAAATAATTGGATAGTCCGCATCAAACGCTACCCTGCGCTCGGGGCCAATACGCCGAAATTCCTTGTGAAAAGATACCGCTTGGATGCCCGTCAACACCATCAGCAAAACCAGCACCGACGTTCCTATTAACTTAGCCTTTGACCAACGCCAAAATGCGTTGGAGGGTTCCCGCTCTGAGGTATCAGCATTCGAATCCCCCAATAACCATGACAATGTGGGAATTGTCAGTATCAGAAAAAAGACCGGGAATGCCAGCAGTCTAAGCGTATGATGTCTATGCACCGTTATGGCTCCCGGCACAACGGATACGAACAAGCCAAATACTATAAAACGCCACCATGGGTCATGCCGGTACCTAAATAAGATCAAAATGATACCCGCGACAGCCAAGATAAATGTTGCGACATAAATTTCACCCACCCCGGTAATATGATGCCGTTGGAGAGGATCACCCGCAGTCAGAAGAAATCGTGGGCTTAAGTCAGCAAAATAGCTGGTTACGAATGTCCACGCGATAGTGGACCATGCTCGGTCAGGAAGGATGTAGGTAACTTCCTTGAATCTCTTTGTAATTACCGCCTCGTTCGTAAAATTGAGGATTATCAACGGAACCAGAGTTATGAAGTAGATCGCCCACGTTCTCAGTATTCCGCCTATAACCGCTCTATTAACGGCAAACAACAACATTCCAAAAGCAAATGCAGGAGCGAGCAGTCTACCGGACGTGTATGAATATGTGATCAGTGCAAGGGAGACCGCAAGAAGAATACTGTCCAATAGTCGCCATTTAGGAGACTTGTGAGCGTTGAAAAGAAAGAATAGGAATAAGACAACAGAAAATACAAAAACAAAATTATCCAAAACAAGTCGGCTGATCTCAAATAACCACGGCGTCGCCATACCGGTAAGAGCAACAACACCACCTATTATCCGCCGTTTAGTTATCCTTGCAGCCAACAGTCCAAGTAAGATCATTGCAATGAACACTACCGTTGCCGCTAAAATCCGAGCTGACAAAATACTTGGCGAAACAAACAAATACATTGCAGCCAACGCATAGACATCCGTCGGGTGTGCATAACCGATAGAATTTCCCGAATAACACTGAACAAATAATGGGAAACTGTCTCCGTTTTCGGCCTTGCCGGTTGTAGCGATTAGATAACCGTTGTAAGCAATGCAGGATTCGTCTACGTAAAAACCAGGCGGGTTTGTAGACAACCCGGAAAGAAAAAGCGGATAGAGTAAAAGCACGCCCGCGAGGACGATCCAACGCCCATGCTTGCCCGAGATGCCGGCCGACAACTTTTGTATAAATGACAGGTTTAATTCCTCACTTTCCCTTTTTAGGGCTTTCCAGAGCAATTTTGGAAACTTTTGAACTACCGGTGTTCAGTACAAACAGCCATCTTTTTTTGTTAACCTCGGCTACTGCGATCGAGGTGGGATTTTCGAGTTTATCGTCGCCTTCAGGCTTGACCCCTTCGAGCGGGTTTCCTTCGAGGTCGAAAGCAAGTATCTCGTTCGTTTTCCCGCTAGAGACATAGACTGTCTTCGTTTTTTCATCGAAAGCAACGTCGGGATATTCATCCGCAGAGCGAGTAAAAGCTGCTACAGGCCATTGACCGACAAGCTTGCCCAATAGGTCAAAGATCTGGATGCGTCCATTACCAAGATCCGCTACAAATACGGAATCACCGCTAATGCCGATTCCGGTGGCTCCTGAAAATTGGGACGGCTCGGAACCGGGGCTTCCAAAAAGCCGCGTATAACTTTGTTTTTCTAGATCAAATCCAACAATGCGCGAGCGTCCTTGATCAACTATATATGCCAGCCTATTTGAACCAATGCTGATATCTCGAGGGCCGTAAAATCCCGTATCGGGACCTTCGAGGACTTTAGCAAAGGTTCCGTCCGGATTGAATTTGACCAGTCGCTGAGTCTCGGCATCAACGACATAAGCACTGTCATCTTCGGCGACCGCAACCCCGTTAGGAGATTTGAGGACCATTTCCGCAGGTCCTTCCTTGCCGAATTCGATAATAAATTTCCCGTCGGCATCAAATTTTTGTATGCGAGCATTGCCGGTATCTGCAACGTAGATATTTCCTTTGGTATCAACTGCGATCCCTCTCGGAGACGAGAACTGTCCCGGGGCACTTCCGACGCCGCCTACAAATACCGACGAAGCAAGCGACGGACTTGCAGGAACCGGTGCTCCAAACTGCGAAAGGTCAGGTTTTTGATTTCGGAAAAGCAAAAAGCCGCCGTCCTGATAGATCACCTGACATTCAGTGCAAGTTCCTTTTGAGGTTATTACCAGCGCACCTTCAGGTGGATTTTGGCGATCGAGTAGATGCACAAAATTCGATTTATTTACACCCTTTGTCGCCCCAAACCACAGCCCAAGCATATACGAAGGCTCTCCGGAATCGTGAAGATAGATCGGCCGATCCTCTTCCGCCAATGCCTTGTCGAGAACCCTTTCATATGCTTCGTGAAAAACGGCCTTTCGGCTAGGATCAACACCATTCTTCCTAAAGATGCTCTGAAACTGAACAGCTTGTACCGCGGTCAACAGCAAGAGGACGCCAAGCAACCCGAAGCGTAAATAGCGTTCAGTTGAAGGAGACCAAAAAGACCCACTTTTACTTTCCGCTGAATTCGATTCTCCTTTTTGCTCGCTGTACAGTCCCATCAGCCACGAGATCGCTGGAACAGTTAGGAGGAAAAAGAAGATCGGAAATGCAAGTGCACGCATCGAATGATGGCGCTCAAAAGTTATCGCGCCCGGAAGCATCGAAGCAAACGCTCCGTATAAGATAAAACGCCACCAAGAGCTTGAGCGATGCCTGATCAGAATGATAATGATGCCCAGAATACCAAATGCGAAAGTTCCGACAAGCAGTTCACCCATGCCGGCATTTGGGACGTGATGTCGAAGAAGCTCATCGCCCTCGAGGATAAAGAAACCAAAACTGAAATCTTGGAAAAGAGCGACAAGAACCGTTCCCATATTTTCCAAAAGCGAAGCGCTTTTTGAGAGATTAGTAGCTCTTAGAAATCGACCTGATATTACAAGCGGGTCTTTTAGGTACACCATGATCATAGGGATCATAGTGATCGCATATACTACCCACACCTTGAACACGTCGAGCAACTTGCTTAAGTTAACCGCAAATATCAGTAACCCAACGGCGAAAAGCGGACCGATGACCCTGCCGGTCGCGTAACTATAAGTAATAAGCGTGGCCAGCAGCGATATCGACAGTACATCGCCGACTTTCCATCGCTCCTTTTTCTGGGCGTTATAAAGACAATACAAGAACAGTACAATGGCAAGAATAAGAACGAATGTCTCCATTACAAGCCGGCTGTATTCGAACATCCATGGCGTCGCCATTCCGGAAAGTGCAACAATTATTCCGACCGATGTTCTCTCAGATATTCTTGCAGCCAGAAAGCCCAGCAAGAGTATCGCAATGAACACAAGTGTCGCTGCAAATATGCGGGCGCTAATGACACTGGGCGAAATAAATAAATATAGGATCGCCAACGCGTAAGGTTGGCTCGCACTCATATATTGTGACCAGCCCTGCGTGTAGCAATGGATATAGAGCGGAAACTTGGTGCCGTCCTCCTGTGCCCCCGTCGTACCGATCAAATACCCGTTGTACGCAATGCATGCTTCATCAATATAAAAGCCCGGCGGGTTTGTCGAAAGGCCGTAGATCCAAAGGCAGTAAAGCAGTACTACACCGGCTATGATGATCAAACCATTGCGCGAAAAGGCCGCGCCAATTTTATCTGCGAACGACATTGTTGGAATCCTTTTCTAAATTATTCTACTTAGTTGTTTTCGATGCTTCCTTATTTGTTTTTGGCACTTCAGTCGTTTTTGGAGCCTCCAATTCGAATTTGGAAACCCTGTTGCTATTTGTGTTAAGCACGAGCAGCCACCTCTTCTTATTTGCTTCGAAAATAGCCATCGACGTTGGATTGTCCAGTCTCTCATCACCCTGCGAATTGAAACCGCTTCGCGGATTGCCATTCTCGTCAAAAGCAAGCACTTCATTGGTTTTGCCGATCGACACATAAACCGTCCTTGTTAGCTCGTCGAACACAACATCAGGAAACTCGCTCGAAGTTCGCTCCCAGGTCGGAATTGCCCACTGCCTTATAAACTGGCCTTCCAGATCGAAGACCTGAATTCTTCCATTTCCCAGATCGGCCACAAACACGTAATTATCCCCGACAGCAATGCCTGTCGGATCCTTAAATTCACCGTCGCCCGAACCGGCGGTTCCCCATGTACGCGTAAATGTTTCAGTAGAAGGAGAAAATCTCGCAACGCGCGTTCGCCCCTGATCAATGATATAAACCTGGCTGTTTGGCCCGACGGCAACATCACGCGGACCATAAAAACCGGTATCCGGCCCCATATACTCCTTAACAAAGGTCCCGTCCGGATGATATCTCAGCAACTTATGGTTACCAGCATCTGTCAGGTAAACATCGCCTTCCGCGTCAACTGCGATGCCGTTCGGTTCCTTGATCTTGCCTTCACGTTCGCCCGGGTCCCCAAATAGGAGTAGGAATTTCCCATCCTGGCCAAATTTCTGTATCCGGTTATTGTTCGTGTCCGCTACATAGAAATTTCCTTTACCGTCAGAGGCGATACCACGCGGTTTTTGGAATTTGCCCGGTGTATTTCCTTCGCCTCCTCTGAACGCAGGAACCGCTTCACTTGTATCAACAGGAGCTCTTGGTTCCTCAGGAGGAAGCTCAATTTCCGGCTTAGGCGGCCCCAACTCATCGGGCACCTTGTATATGACCATCTTGGCATATTTGCCTTCTTTATCCTCAAAGACAACGTCAAAATATGCCTCAAATATAGCCTCGTTGAGCTTCTTGATGCTTTCGTTATTCTTTCTCAAATTGTTGTCGATCGCCACATAATTGATGCCGTTCTCCTTGAGCAGGTCGAAGACTTCCTGTGGATTAGTTGACTCCAACATTCTTACATAGATCTTGTCGCGCTTCGCCGTGTCGTAACCGGCACCCCATGCATAATATGGATGCCCATAGAATAACCGGCGTCCGGCGTTCAAAATACCGTGACTTGTATATCGGGCAGAAAGGAAAACTGAATTAGGCGGCGTATTTTCGGCTACCCAATTTACAAGAACATCGTCACCGTATGCAACTTCTCCCCAGTCCGTCGTATGGAACGGATATAGATCCAGTGCACCGCTAAGCGTTATAAGGATCGTCAAAATGACGGCGGCAATCCGACTAAGGATAGTTGTCTTCATTAGCCTGAGATTCCACAGCCACCAAAGTCCTGCTCCAACATACAGGTTCGCTCCGACAACCCACAGATTAAGAAATTTGTGATTGGTAAGGGCCTCAAGACTAAACTGAAAACAAAAGGTAAGGATGATCAAGCTGAATAACGCCAACATTAACCTGCGTTGGAACGACGTTCCGATTATCAAACCAATAGCTATCAGCAGCCACTTGAAACCAAATGTCCACCCTAGATACTCAACCACCTGTAAAATTGATGCTTGTTTACCAAGCGAATATCCCCAGCTTACCAGCGAATAACCGGGATCGGGCATTCCGCCGGTCTTCAAAAATATTACCTGAGGCAAAGCAAAGATCGCTGTTGCAATACCAAGCCCAACCAACTGCCTTCGCTGCGGGAACAGAACGAACAACACCGCAAGAACGGCAAAGGCCGAAACAAAAACAGCCCCATTCCACATGGGCATCAATCCCAACAAAACGCCAACAAACACGAAGGACACAATACCCTCCGTCCCCTCGCCTAACCATTCACCGAAAGTCTTACGGGGCTGAGCATGTTCACGCGGCCTTTCATCTATTGTTTCCGCTTCAACGGTAGCCCCATCAGCGTCCGAAGGGATACCGGCAATTGATCCCGGGATCTCAAACTCTTCGCCCACCGGCTCGTCTTTGACGTCATCGATATCAGCAAATTCCACCTCAGTCGAAAAATCTTCACGATCGACAAGTTCATGTTTGACCGACGCCTGGTCGTCAGGCACTTTCTCCGTCACATCCAACTCAAGCAAGGCCGAGGACGACGAAAAGTCTTCAGCTTGCATTGGTTCCGCAAATACTGATTTGTCTTCTGCTTCACTTTCAGATGGCGATGCCTGATCGGTCACAACAATTTCGTCCGAAATTA
>CAZGSC010000007.1:0-42801 GCA_964528325.1 uncultured Chloracidobacterium sp.
AGGTTTTTAGCACATCTCAGAATTGCCCTTCACGACAAGCCCATCCTCGTCTTTTCCGGTTTATCTAACGGTGGCAACCGATCCTCAAAAACGAAAATCTGCAAATTCGGATGGGAACATATAAGAAAACTTTTTCCAAAAAGAAAAGCGTTTCTGCAATAAGGAGCAAAAAATAATGTTCGGTAAAAAGAAAAGCGTTGCTGGTTTAGACATCGGCTCCAGCTCGGTAAAGATGGTCGAGCTAGAAGGCAAGATGAACAACCTCAATTTAGTAAGCCTCGGCTATGAAAATCTTCCCGGCGATACTATCATCGACGGCCAGATCATGGAGTTGAACGTAGTTTCGGACGTGATCCGCAGCGTGTGCAGCAATCATAATGTGAATGCCGACAATGTTGTGACCGGCGTCAGCGGCCATTCGGTGATCATTAAGAACATCGTCCTGCCCGCCATGAGTAAGGAAGAATTAGAAGAATCGATCGACTGGCACGCTGAGGAACATATTCCTTATGATCTTGCAGATGTCAGCCTGGATTATCAGGTCACATCGGAGACGTCAGATTCGACTCATGTTCTGATCGCTGCGTGCAAAAGCGAACGCATCGACAATATCAAGCAGGCGATCCAGCTCGCGGGCAAGACACCGGTCGTGATCGATGTCGATACCTTTGCCCTGCAGAATTGCTACGAGGTTAATTACAATCCGACCGAGAATGATGTCGTAACACTTCTCAACATCGGTGCCTCGACGATGAATGTAAATATTGTAAAGGGCAACCGCTCATTATTCACACGAGACATAACCGTCGGTGGAAGCCAGTTCACTGATGTTCTGCAGCGCAGCCTCGGCCTTAACTTCCAACAGGCCGAAGCGGTAAAACGCGGTGTCACGGATGCCGTTGAAGGTATCGAAGAAAAATCGATCGAGCCGCTGATGAACAACGTGACCGAGATCGTCGCTATGGAGATCCAGAAAACCTTTGATTTCTATCGTGCTACGACCGAGGACAACGAAACAATGGTCCAGAAAATTCTTATTTCGGGCGGCGGTTCGAAGCTGGTCGGCCTCGCTCAGGAACTGTCGGAAAGGCTTGAATTGCCGGTCGAGGTGCTCGATCCTTTCCGCAACATTACCGTTGACTCAAAGAAATTTGACCCGGATTACCTCAGCGAGATCGTGCCCGAAATGGCAGTAGCCGTCGGATTGGCAGTAAGGGGAGTGTAAGAAAGATGATTAAGATCAATCTAATAAATTCTGTTACAGAAAGACAAAGCGGCACAGTTGTAGCTGTCGATCGCAAAATATCGAGCGGTAGTTCACGCTTTGTTCTGCTCTCGGTCGTGGTGGGCTTTCTGCTCGCAGCGGTCATCGGATGGGATGTGATCAGCACCCAAATGGCAAAGACCGAAGCCGAACGGCAACTCGATGAGCAAAAGCGCATCCAGGCAGAACTCGAGGTCGTGATGAACGAACAGAGAGAACTGGAACAAAAGATCGCGAACATCGACACCCGCATCGAGGCCATTAAGAAGCTGCGTGCTTCGCAAGCAGGCCCAAGTGCCGTGCTCGAAGCGATGCGTGAACGCATCTTGATGGTTCCTGGACTTTATCTGGAAAGCGTTGAGCAGGCCGGTGAAGGTCTTGTTATTAAAGGCAACTCGCCGGATGAATCGCAGGTCACTCAGTTCGGACGCAGTCTTGAATTTTCGAACGGGTTGTTCTCTAACCTGAATATCGAGACAGTTCGCACGGAAGTCGTGAATCAAAATGCTCCGGTCAAGGCAAACGTCACCGGTGAAGCACCAAAGGTCGGGATTGTTAACTTCACGATCAAATGTGCATACACGCCTTCCAAGGCTGCCGGCGCCGATAATGGAAACCCGACGACAGCGTCGGCCCAGTCACCTGCTGCTCCTGCCCAACCGGTCCAGGTCGCAAAGAAATAATCCTTACTAAACAGCGAATAAGAAGGAAAACAAAATGTTTGAGAAAATCAAAAATCTAAAATGGCACTATCACCTGTTGATCCTCGTCTGCATGGCCGCTCTCATCTATTCAGGTGTGTGGTACTTCGTGACAAGCGAGACCAGAGCAGAGATCGCAGCTCTTAATGAAGAGATCTCACAGCTCCAGGCAAAGAACGAGGCTGCTCGAATTGCCACTCAGCGAATTAACGAATTTCGAGAGTTGTATGCCAGCAAGGCTGAAGAATACGAAGAACTCAAAGTTCTTCTCCCGGAACAGCGTGAGATCACTAATGTTCTTCAGGGGCTTCAGGACACGGCAAACAACAGCCGAATGATGGTCATGAGGTTTGCACCGCGTGACGATTCGCAGCAGGATTCGATCATGGCCAAGCCGGTCGAGGTCGAGGTGGACAGCAATTTCACCAATCTGCGGGCATTCTATGACCGCATGGCTAAACTGCCACGCATCGTTTCCATTACGGATTTCAAGATCAACCAGCTCGACAAGCAGACCGAGGCAAAAACGCTGCACGCTTCATTTCTGCTGACGGCATATTATGCCGCTCCGACTGACCTGAACGCCAAGCCGGCCCAACCCGGGCAGCCCGGCGCTCCCGGAGCACCCGCACCCGCCGCAGGCCAGCCCGCTGCTCCCGCAGCTCAGACGGCAGCCAAATAGATCGAACCCGATTGAATAAGCCTTTCCAATAAGAGAAAAAAGCCATGATCAACAAATCGACAATAAAACGCCTCGCATGCCTTTCGGCGGCAGCCGCCGCCCTGGTACTCTTCAGCGGCAGCTTTTCAATGGTTCACGCCCAGCGTGATCCGTTTCAAAAGCCGGGATTTATGAAGCCCAAAGCTCTGGCTCCTGTCAGTAAACCTGGTACGGGAGTAGGCGGAACTACCGCAAGTTACGGTGCTCCGGCCATTGAATCGCGGATCGCATATTTCAAACAGATCCGCGAGGCAGCAGCCGCCAACGGCTCTCCGCTGCCGAAGGTGACGAGTGTTCTGACGCTCAACGAAATGGCCGTAACCGGCATTTTCAAGACACCGCGCGGATACGCCGCAATGGTCGAAGCAACACCGATCAAACTCTCTTACACGATCTATCCCGGCGAAAAGTTCTTTGACGGCCAGCTTGTGGCGGTAGAAGAAAACCGGCTCATATTTCGCAAGGTGACAAAGGTAGCCGCAGGCAAATTTGTCGCAACTGTAGAAAATAAGCCGCTAAAGGAATATTCGACCAAGGCCCAGATCGAAGGCACCGCTCCAACGGAAACAACTTCGAGGCCTGTAGAAACAGCCAGCAACATGCCTGTTTCCAAAGACGGCAAATCGACCGGCAAGGACGCAAAGCCGTCGTCAAATCCATTCCTCTCGCCGCTTGACGAGATGAACAGCCAGCCGGCCGCGTCTGAGACAGACAAGGCAAAGAAAACCACCAAGAAACCGGCCAAGGTTGCCAAAAATAAAGCCGATTAAGTTTTTAGCCCACACAATTGTAAGATCGCTGCCCGCAGAGATCTATTCGAATTAGATACGGAGGAAACATGAATTCTCTTAGCAAATTAGGCGAAACGGTCAAGAAGATCGTGATCGCGTTAGGAATAGTCAGCACCCTTACCGTTGCGATCGCTGCCCAAAAGGTTGTCGAACCGCAGTCGCAAGGAAAGATGTACGGCGAGCCGGGATTTCGCGGCGAAGCCATCAATCTGAATGTCGTAAACGCGGACGTTCGCGATATTCTCAGCTACATTACCGACCAATACGGAATTAATTTTGTGATCGACAAATCGGTCAAAGATGTACCGGTAACGGTCAAGGTCAACGAAGTTCCCTGGAATGTTGCCCTCGACTCGGTGCTTCGATCACAAGGTTTGGCCGTTCAGGTCAACGGCAGCATCCTCAGAGTTGCCGATTCCAGCACGCTCGCAAGCGAACAGGCCGTTTTGGTCAAGGTCCGCGACGGACAGCTGGATAATTCCCCGCTCTACACCGAGTTCATTCGACTGAATTTCGCTCGGGCAGAAGGAAAATTAAAGGACGTTGCCGGCAGTGCAAATGAACTGAGCGCCGGTACGATGGCGGACAACCCGAATGTCACTATATATGGTGATCCTAATTCGGTGTTGAATGCCGCTAAAAAATCTGAATCCGGATACTCCAGCAGCACTGACTCCGGCCTTTTAGGTATCATCCAAAAACGTATGTCACGTCGAGGATCGATCGAGGTCGACCAGCGCAGCAACACGCTCATCATTACCGACGTCCGCGAAAATCTTGATGCAGTTAAGCAGCTTGTAGCATATTTGGATCAGCCAGAACCGCAGGTCGAGATCGAAGCCCGCATTGTTGTTGCCCAGCGCAACTTCAGCCGGGATATCGGTGTTCAGCTCGCAGCTTTCCTCAATAATAAGAACGGTGGAGCTATCGGCGGCGGAACTCTTCCTAATGCTGAAACAGGATTGGAAGTTCCTCCCGGATACCCTGCTCCTCCGGTTAACAACGACATGTTCTCAAAGATAGCAAATACCGCTATCGGACTTACTACCGGCATTTTTGGAACGGCACAGATCAACGCAATGATCTCCGCTGGTGAGCAGAAAGGCCAGGCAAAGATCATCGCCACACCGCGTGTCACAACGCTTAACAATCGTGCGGCCGAAATAAAGAGCGGGACCAAGATCCCTATCACGACGATCCAGCCGGGCGCAGCTTCAGGTGGAGCAGTTATTGCGACTACGACCTATGTTGATGTGCCGCTTCGCCTCTCGATCACCCCGCAGATAACGGATACCGGAATGGTCATCCTTAGCGTAGTTGCCGAAAACAGCTCGACCGCAACGGTTGTAGGCGGAGCGTCTCCGGCTATCAACACTCAGAGCATGAAGACCGAAGTCACCGTGCCCGATGGCGGAACGACTGTTGTCGGCGGCGTGTTGTTTGACGATGAGAGAGAGAGTCAGGATCGAACGCCAGGCTTGGCGAGCGTTCCTCTGCTCGGAAATCTCTTTAAGCGTAAAGGCGTTCAGCGTAATACGAACGAGATCTTGTTCTTCATTACGCCGCGCATCACCCGTCCGGACTATGCTACTTCCCCGCAGACCGTTGTTCGTCCAAATACGACGATCATCCAACCGGTACCGCTTGGCAACCCGCCGTCAAATTCCAACCCGAACCCGACGACGGACACCCAGACACCTGTGGTATTCCAGTCACCCGGCCTTGCACGCCCCGAAGCAGTTCAGGCTGCACCGAGCAAGTAAGGTATAACCGTTAGAAAGAACTCTGTTTCTTCGTATCAGCCCGTCAGGCAATTTGCTTGACGGGCTTTTTCCGTTCCGATGCTATCTCGTGTCTCACTCTGTCCCAAATGCATGTGAGACAGGCTAAATGTTGTAATAACTATATTTATCAGATCATTTTGGCCGCGTTCCGCGATCTTTTGAAAAAAATCTCAAATTGTGCCACAAATCCCGTAATTCTTGTAAACATTAGCCTTACGTATTTCTCATTTTTGAGACAACATCGATCTTTGCCGGGACACTTTCCACGATCTATGGGCCACGATCCGCCAATTCACGAGCCTATTTTCAAAGAGCAACGACCGCTGAACTTGCAGCGGTCCCGGATCAAGCTAGCAGGCCACCGGACAAATTGAAACCCCAATTTTCCCGATATGACGCAACTTTCTCAATTTGACTCACATTTCCGAACCTCATTTGGTACCCCGGTCAAAACTTGACCAAAGGACCTGCAAGGCTTATCATTAAGGTTTGCGGTTTATCGCATATCGCTTATATACGGCGAAGGAAGTGAGATTATGAAACCAGAAATTCATCCGAATTACACCGAAATGTTAGTTACCTGTGCATGTGGGCATTCGTTCAATACACGTTCAACGATGGGCGACGAACTGCACATAGAAATTTGCTCCGAGTGTCACCCGTTTTTCACCGGCAAGCAGAAACTGGTCGATACGGCCGGACGCGTTGACCGCTTTAACAAGCGTTATGCACGCGGAGCAGCCGTCGAGGCCGCGAAATAAGGTATTTGATCGATTGAGATTACTTACTGACAGATATTAGCAAATAAATTCCGACGCCGACCGAAAGCGCCGATCGCTAAAAGTGTGTTAATTCACGCCCGCGAAAGGTAAAATAAGGTTGGCGTTTTCTGTTGCATGAGCCCGCACGTAAGTAAGTGCGAACCACACAACTTGAATGTACCGCCCTTACTGACGTGCGGGCTTGTGACAGAACAGAAAATCTAGCATCCAAAATAGCCCAATCATTATCTAACTAAGGTTATGAACAGCAGATCGACAGCACGAAAACTAAGATTTCTCCATACAGTATTCGCACTTGAGCGTGACCTGATCGTCGGCGGCCAGGCCGTCATGGAAGGCGTCATGATGCGGACACCGTCGGCTTACGCTATTGCGTGCCGAAGATCGGACGGCTCGATAGTATCGACCGCCGAGTCGCTTCCAAAATGGAGCGACAAATACAAATGGCTCAATACGCCTGTGCTTCGCGGCGGAGCAACACTGATCCAGTCGATGGCGCTCGGCGTTAAGGCATTGAATTTTTCGGCAAAGATCTATGAAGAGGACTTGAACGCAAAGGAAGAACTCGCGAAAGAAGCGGCCGGCGAGACCGCACCGGCATTGGTTGACGGCACGACGGACGAGAACTTTCTCAAGGCCCCGGTAAAAGTAGTCATGCCGGAAAAAGCTAAGCAGCCGTCAAAAGCAAAGGCCGCAGGACAGTCGGCGACGGCGGTGGGCTCGATAATCTTTGCGTTGTTCTTCAATGTTCTGCTTTTCCTCGCGGCACCCCTGCTGCTGACGAATTTGGGCTTTATTTATGCCGGTTGGGCCGAGGCTCCGGCGATCGCTGGTGGTGCAGGCTGGTTTGAAACGGTTAAAGCTTATGTCTGGGAGATCAAGCCGCATTCGTGGATCGCCTTCAATCTGATCGATGGGCTCGTTCGAATGTTCTTCTTTGTAGTAATGATCGTGTCAATGTCTTATTTGAAAGACATTCGCCGTGTTTTTGAATATCACGGAGCCGAGCATAAGACCGTGTTCACATGGGAAAAAGGCCTTGAACTCACTCCCGACAACGCTACTCAGCAAAGGCGTCAACACCCGCGATGCGGCACTTCGTTTTTGATGGTGGTCATGCTTGTCGCGATCGTTCTGTTCTCGGTGATAAAGTTTGACGCTCTTTGGATGAATCTGCTGGTGCGAATTGCACTAATGCCGCTTGTTGCCGGCCTTTCGTACGAAGTCATCCGCTACGCCGCCAAAAAAGAATCGAGTGCGATCTTTAAGTTTATGACGATGCCCGGTTTGTGGCTGCAAAATATAACGACCCAGGAACCCGATAAGGAGCAGCTCGAAGTCGCTATCAAGGCACTGGACGAATCTCTAAAACTGGAGCCTGTTACGGCCTAAGAAATTGCACCACAGAGGGCACGGAGAGCACAGAGATACTAAAAGCTTTCTTTCCTCTGTGTTTTCTGTGTTCTCTGTGGTGAAACGATTTATATGTTCGAAAAACTTGCACAGATCGAAAAATCCTATGAGGACCTGACCGCTCAGATCTCATCGCCCGACATTGTGTCGGACATGTCGGTGTATGCCAAACTCATGAAGCAGCATCGCAGTCTTGGCGAAATAGTCGAAAAATATCGCGAGGTCCGCAAGATGCAGGAAGGGCTGCAAGGTGCAAAAGAGCTCTTTGACGCGGCTGATGATGACGAAATGCGTCAAATGGCGACGCTGGAGATCACTGAGATCGAGGAAAAGCTGCCTGCCGCAGAAGAAGAACTTAAAGTCCTGCTTCTTCCAAAAGATCCAAACGACGAAAAGAATGTAATTCTCGAGATCCGAGCCGGCACCGGCGGCGACGAAGCGACGCTTTTTGCAGGTGAAATACTCAGAATGTACGCCCGTTACGCCGAACGGCAAGGCTGGAAAATGGACATTCTTGAAATGTCCGACACCGGTGTCGGCGGCATAAAGGACGCTACCGCCGTGATCGAGGGCGACAACGTTTATTCAAAAATGCGTTTCGAATCAGGTGTTCACCGCGTTCAGCGAGTGCCGCAAACCGAGTCGAGCGGGCGAATTCATACATCGGCAATTACGGTCGCAGTTTTGCCTGAGGCTGAGGAAGTTGACATTCAGATCGATCAGAATGACCTTCGCATCGATACGTTCTGTTCCTCAGGGCCCGGCGGACAGTCAGTAAATACGACCTATTCGGCAGTTCGCATCACGCACTTGCCGACTAATGTCGTCGTTTCGATGCAGGACGAAAAGTCGCAGATAAAGAACCGCGAAAAGGCGATGCGCGTCCTGAGGGCACGCTTGCAGGAACTCGAGGAACAAAAACAGCACGATGAACTTTCGGCCGAGCGCAAATCGATGGTCGGCAGCGGCGACCGCTCCGAAAAGATACGCACCTACAATTTTAAGGAAAATCGCGTCACTGACCACCGCATCGGCATGACAGTTCACCAACTAGACCTTGTGTTGGACGGCCAGCTTGACGAATTTATAGACGCTTTGCGAACGCACTTCCAAACTGAAAAGCTAAAGGCTGAGGCAGTTGTTGCCTAGTAGCTCCCAATACCCGATCATATGCCTCAGCCCACACGCCTTTATTTGATCCGACACGGCCAATCGGCCGGCAATGCAGAAGGACGTTTTGGCGGGCACGGCCCGACGCCGCTTTCTGAATTAGGAAAGGAACAGGCCGAAAAAACTGCAAAGGTCCTCGCAAAAGAGGGCATAAATGTAATTTATTCAAGCGACCTGCTTCGTGCCATCCAGACCGCTGAGCCCCTTGCCAAACTGCTCGATCTGCCTATCCATTCGTCCGATGCCTTTCGCGAACGGCACGTAGGAGTGCTCGAAGGGCTAACATTCGATGAATCGAAACGGGCATTTCCTAAGGATTACTACGCGCTTGTAAATCGCAAGGTGCACCACGTCATTACCGAAGGGGAAAGCTATCGACAGCTGCTTCGGCGGATCACGACAAAGGTCAATGAGATAATTCGGTCTCATCCGAGCGAACGCGTTGCTATTTTTTCGCATACCGGAGCTATCTGCTTTTTGACCCTCTATCTGCTGGGAGCGATCCATCGCGGAACAAAGCAAACGCCGTGGATCGTCACCTCAAACTGCGGCATCAACCGCTTTGAACTGCGTGGTTTCCGCAATGTCCGCTTGCTCGCTCTCAACGATACACGGCATCTGGTTCGCGCAACCGGAAACGATGCCTTTGCTGCCCAATGAATTGATTTCCTCGCACAAAATTGGTATATTCATCTTTCTAGTTTGGAAATTCATAAATTTGGAGACTTGCGATGCATTTTGGGCACTTGAGTGCACCTAAGTGCTTTATTTGCAATACCTACGCCGCAACCAAAGATAGGCACAAAATTTGCCTCGAAAGGGTATAAGTTTGCAGCATCTCGAGTCCGCGGCAAAATCCGAACATAATATTGGCATTAGTCAAGAATTTTTTCGCATTTTCCATACTGCAAGAATTGAAATTTGGATACTAGATTTTAGGAGGATCTAATGAAAAGGGATTTACGATTTTTATTGATTTCGCTACTTCTCGTGGCCTCGTTCGCGATCGTCTCGTTCGGACAGGAAACGACAGGAGTTTTGGAGATCACAACTAAAGACGACGCCGGAGCCGTTGTCCCGGGAGTAGCTCTTACAGTTACAAGCTCGGGAACAACGACCGGTTTCAAGAGAACCGTGACAACCAATGACGAAGGTTATGTCCGTTTGCTTCAGATTCCGCCGGGCACATATTCGCTGACCGCGGCGGCTACACAGGGCTTTGCCGAGAAGACGCTGACAAAAATTGAGATCGGCCTCGGGCGAACCACGTCAATTTCATTTCCAATGACGATCACCGCAGGTGCGGTCGTTGATGTGTCTGCCACAGAGAATGTTATCGACACCTCAAGCACGACCGTCGAAACCTCGATCTCGTCACAAACGGCGGAATTGCTTCCAAAGGCTCTCGGTTTCTCGTCCATCTTAAAAGTAACAGCAGCGACGCGGCCGGAAGCACGATCAGGACAGTTCCAGGTCGACGGAGCTAGCGGCTCGGAGAATACATTCATCATCGATGGCCAGGAAGTGACCAACGTGCTGAGCGGCGTTCTCGATGCAGGCAGCAATATCCCCTTTTCTCAGGTTCAGGAAGTTAAGGTCAAGTCGAGCGGATTCGAAGCCGAGTACGGCGGAGCCACCGGTGGTGTGGTCATCGTCGCGACAAAGGGCGGCGGAAACGACGTTCATGGCGAATTCGGCGTTGGGTTTAGAAGTTCAAAGATGGAACCAATCGGAGCTCAGATACTACGAGCGAGCAGCAGCAACACGCCTGAGTGGTATCCGAACCGATATTCCCAATACAACGAAACTAACCCTACGGGAAGCGTTAGCGGACCGATCCTAAAAAATCATCTGTGGTTTTTGGCCAATTACGCCCCGCAGATCTTTACCCAGAGCCGCACACTCATCTTTTTGGATGGCAACCGTGTTCCGACCGGACGTGTCGAAACCTACAATTTCAAGCAGCGTAAAGAGTCAGCACTCGCTCGTCTCGATGCTCAACTGTTCAACAAGTTAGGTTTGACGGGAAAATTGAGCTGGAATCCAGTGACCCAGACCGGTCGCAACCCGTTTCCGGGATATTCGACGGAGCTGAACAATGCGTTCGAAAGCGCGGCGATCGCGAACAATAAGGGCGGCCGTCAAAACGCAATGAGCATCAACGGCTCGGGGACCTATAACGCTACTTCAAATCTGATCATTAGCGGCAGAGTAGGTCATTATTTTCTCAATGAAAAACTTGGCGTCTACGGCATTCCGAGCATTGGGCCACCCCGCGTTGTCTGCACGAACATTCCGTTCAGCTCGGCACAGTATCCGGCCGGTTTTGGATGTGTTAGAGCAAGTCCAAACCAAGACAACGGCGTTGTCGCTGTTACAAACACGGAATATGACGTTACGACACGTGACCAGGTCGATGGTGACGCTACTTACAGCTTCACGCTCGGCGGACGTCATGAATTGAAAGGCGGTTACGCACGCAGCCAGGTCGCCAACAGAGTTATCCAGGGAACGACTGACCAGATCACTTTGCGTTCAGGCAGCACAGGCCTGGCATTGGTCGGTAATTACGCAGGACGGTCGATACCGTCGACTCCGGGCGCAATTGGTTCCGGCAGAATGTCGACCTTTAAGACCCGCGGTGACGTCAGCAGCTCAAATACTGCTATTTATGTGCAGGACGGCTGGCAGGTCAATCGAAGGCTCAGACTGAATCTCGGTTTTAGAACTGAACAGGAAGATGTCCCAAGTTATGCTCCTGGCCTTCCAGGTATGAGCTTTAGCTTTAGCGACAAAATAACGCCGCGACTCGGTGCAGCCTATGATCTTACCGGTGACGGCAAGACTAAGGTAACTGCGTTCTACGGCTTGTTCTTTGACCGCTTCAAGCTAACGCTCCCTCGCGGTTCGTTCGGCGGCGACGAGTTCCACGATGTCTTCTTCGAATTGTTCCCTGGCGACACGCTAAATTCGATCAACAGAGATCTGGTCACCGGCGGAAACCCGCTGAGCCCCGGCGGAGCATGCCCGCTTAATCAGTTGGCTCCCGTTTACGGCCGTGTTCGCTGCGACGTGGACTTCCGCGTATCATCCAACAGCGGCGGCCCGCTGACCGAGGTTGGCGGTATCGACCCGAACATCAAACCGTTTACTCAGCGTGAAATTACATTTACGTTTCAACGCCAGTTGTTCAATCTTTACACTTTTTCTGCCCGATATACTCGAAAGCAGGTTACCCACGCGATCGAAGATGCGGGATTCCCGAATTCTGAGGGCAGCGAATATTACATCATCGGCAATCCGGGAGAGGGTTTATACAAGGAACAGGCAGATATGTTTGGATTGCTTGCACCGAAACCTCAGCGTGATTTTGATGCACTTGAATTCAAATTCGACAGGCAGTTCGCCAATAACTTCATGTTCGAGGCAAACTATACCTGGAGCCGTCTCTATGGAAATTATGGCGGCTTGGCCAGTTCTGATGAGGAAGGCCGATTGGATCCGAATGTGAACCGTTACTTTGACCAGCCGCACGCAGGGTTTACTGCTGCGGGCGGGCCGGATAACGGACGACTCGCGACCGACCGACCGCATGTATTCAAGTTTTCAGGCGGCTACAGTTTAGGCTGGGACAGGTTCGGTCTGTGGAAGTCGAACTCAACCGATTTTGGTTTGTTCACGACCCTACAGAGCGGAACTGTAATAACGTCATTCGTTGACATCAACAATATATCGCAGATCATTCTGACAAAGCGCGGTGATCTTGGAAGAACTCCGACCTTTTCGCAGACTGATGTTTCTGTCTCTCACAATATCAAATTTGGCAGAGACGGACGGTATGCTCTCCGGTTGGATGCGGACATTCTTAATGTGTTCAACCAGTTCATTGTTGTCAACAGGGGCCTTAACCCCAGCGGGCAGGGTGGCAATATCATAAACACGACAAACTTCAATCCATTGGATGCGAGATTCCATTTGGTGAGTCCTGCCGACACGGCCGCGTGTGCGGGAAGCCAACAGTGCTTGTTGATCGCTGCCTATCGAACTTTTCAGGTGCAGGGTTCGCCGGAATTGGTGGAACTTGCCAGAACAGGTCCGGGTGGCAACCCCTTCTACAACCTTGATTCGGCTTATCAGGGCAAGCGACAGATCCGTTACGGGATCCGTTTCACGTTCTGATCAGGCGACTGACTTGAAAATAATGAAGCCATCCGAGAGATCGGATGGCTTTTTTTCTGCCTCTTCAGCCAGTTGGATCAACAACTAGTCTTCATTCATTTTGTTTTTGCCTTTTCCTCAAACTCTGCAATAAGCTTCTTGATGTTCTCCGCATCCTTCGCTCCCGGATGGGCCTTTAGGAACAAATTCAACTCTCTTGCGGCGTCGGCATAACGTTGTAAATTGTTCCCGTAAATGGTCGCCAACTCCCAGTGCACGCCAGGGATCTTATCGTTTGAAAGATCCCTGGCCTTAATAAGCTGCTTTTCTGCATCAGCATATTTTTGGGTCTTCTTCAACAGAACTCCGTACAGATACACTGCTTCGGCTGTGCTTGGATTTAGTTCAACGGCCTTTTGAACTGCTTTCAACCCATTTAAAGAATCACCGAGCGAATAGCGCACATACGCCAAGCCGTACCAACTCCCATACCCACGCTGGTTGACCTCAACTGCGGCCGCGAGGAGCACCTCAGCCGCCTTAAAAGTCTCGGGACGGCCCAGTTTTATATATTCTGTTCCAAGACGCTCAAGGGCAAGATAATATTTTGGAAAGATCTCTATTGCAGATCGTAACTGGGCGAGCCCCTCTGAATTTCTCTTGTTTTCGAGATCGTCTAATGCCTTTTCATAGAGCTTCCTGGCGTCAGCCGGAATATCTTGTGCAAAAACGACAACGTTCTCAGGCGTTATGCCTTTTCGCGGCCGCAAGTATACATCTCTCATTTCACTTGCGTGGGCTCGAACGGTCGTTTTTCCGCTGTTATCGGTAGATATAATATTCTCGATCTCGACAGTCTCCTCTCTTTCTTCGTAATCAGTGCCGTACGTCGCCACCCTGATCACATACCGTCCAGCCGTCATTCCGTCAAATCGGTAGAAACCGCTTCCACTAGTGCGCTTGCGTGCAAGCGTCCGGCCAAAGTCATCTCTTAACTCAACATATAGATCGCGCATCGGTTGGCGATTCAACCCAAAAACATAGCCGCTGATACTATTCCCAAGTTGGGCGTACAACGGAGTGCCCAAAACTAACACAATAGCCGGAAAGACCAGCAACATTTGCAGCCATGCTCTAAATTTCATAATTTTTCCACCGAATTCCATCCTGCGACATACCTAGCAGATCCTATTGATTCTATCGCCAAGATATGAAAACAGCTAGCTAAATCCCTTCAATATCGCTTTCGCAGCAATTGCCCCGTGCCCAACAGCAGAGCTTATTGTCGGAGCTGTCGGATCGGCGACATCACCTCCGGCAAAAACTCCATTAAGGCTTGTCTCACATTTAGCGTCAATTTGAATATAACCCGCATCGTCATGGGTTATCTGCCCCAGGAATATATCCGAATTAGGTTCAACTCCGATCCGAATAAGTACACGATCCGCTGCTATTCTGGATCTGTCTTCGGAACTTAGATGCCTGATCTCAACGTTTTCGACGCCCTGATCGCCATTAATTGCCAAAACCTCTGCATTAAAAATAAATTCGATGTTGTCGGAGCGTTTTGCTTTGTCAATAAATTCCCGCCGCGCCTTAAATTCATTTCTACGATGAACTACAATTACTTTCTCGGCGGTTTCACTTAGGATAAGAGCGTTTTCGAGCGCCGCATCGCCGCCGCCAACGATCAGCACATCTCTTCCCCGAACTTCGTTTAGGGCATTGGCCCCGGACTCCAAAATTCCCTTTCCGTAAAACTCATCTTCACCTGGAACCCGCAATTTTCGCCGCCGCACACCGGTCGCAATAAAGATCGCCCGGCCCGTGTATACCTCACCGTTCGCTAATGTCAGGCTTTTCTCAACAAGGTTTGCCTTGACGATCTCCGCTTCGTTAAGCCATTGAATTCCTGAGTTCTCTATCTGCCGCAAAAACGTATCTCTTAGGTCGCGGCCATTATCCGCTTGTGCCCCAAGATAGTTTCTGATCGCGTTATGAATGAGAAGCAACTGGCCGCCGGGCTGGCTTTCTTTTTCGAGTAAAATGACCTTCAAACCCAGCTCCTTACACCAAAGCAGCGCAGAAAGGCCCGCCGGTCCGCCGCCGGCAATAATGACATCAAATTCAGAGCCTTCTTCGACCATACTTAAGCTTTACCTCTGTATAACTACTTTTTGTCAACGATTTGTGCCATATTTTGTCACTTTGATGCTTTTTCTGGGTCACACGCAGAGAACCTAATGTCCGTTCGGAGCTTCCGCCTTTATTTTATGGGCATTTGGCGGCTTTAACAAAAGCGAAAACACTCTCTTTCACTGGCACCCGTATTGCATTGAAAATTAAATTGAAAATGGGCGCTGAAATGGCTTCAACGTTACCATCCGTATCTTTAGAGCAAATTAATTGTTTTTTTACCACCGCTATGAGATTAGAATTTGAACCTACCATTGCCCCGACACCACCGGCGAGAATTGCATCGTTCGACGAAGTCAGTCATTCAAACTCAACTGAATTTCAACAATTGCTGCAGAAAGGCATCGCAGCCGCAAAAAATGGCGAACGTGAAGACGCTCGTGAGCTGCTAATGGAGGCGACCGAAATGGACGCACTTAGCGAAGATGCATGGATGTGGCTTGCTTCGATCAGCGATTATCCGGAAGAGCGCATAGCATTTCTCAACAACGTCCTGACTATCAATCCAACGAACGGCCGCGCAGAAAAATGGCTGGCCGAAACCGAATCATTACTTACAGATAGCCTCACTGAAACTGTCTCCGTTCAAGCGGTTTATGACGATCTGCAGCCCTCACCATTTCACGTTACAAACGCGGCGTCGGTTGACCTGAAGGCCGCAAATTATACCTCGTGCCTCTTCTGCTCCTATGAAAATGATGCGAGCGCATTTCAATGTAACTCGTGCCGAGCCGCACTGTCACTTTCAGACATCGAAGCACTTCTATACAATCCAGCGGTTGACAGTCTTCGTATCAAGAAAGCGGTTGCGGAGATGGAAACGGAATGGAACCTTGACGATCTTAACGATCAAGAACTAACCGCACTCGGCATTGGACATTTTAATCTCAGAAATTTTGAAGCCGGGCAAAACTATTTGCATCAACTGCTCAGACGCGACCCGAATAACGTAATTCTAGCGGCACAACTAAACACGATCGCGATCCGGCTTGACGAAATGAACCGGCAGCACGAGATCGATGAAAGTAAACCGAAAGGGAAAACAATTCTCGTCGTCGACGACAGTGCAACGGTCCGAAAACTCCTGACAAGCAAACTTGAAAAATCAGGACATAATGTCGTGTGTGCCGTCGACGGCGTCGATGCCCTTTCAAAGATAGCCGAAGCCATGCCCGATATGGTGTTTCTCGATATTACAATGCCGCGCAAGGACGGTTATGAAGTTTGTAAGGAGATCCGTTCCAATCCGGCCGTAAAAAATTTGCCGATAGTTATGATCTCTGGAAAAGACGGTTTCTTCGACAAAGTTCGAGGCAAAATGGCAGGTGCAAGCGGTTACGTTACAAAGCCATTCGGGCCGGATGCTTTAATGAAAGCATTGGAAACTCACCTCGTCGCGGATGAACCGGTCGTGGAGCAATAGATCATTGCAAATAATCGATCCCGTATCAAAGCTGCCAAATTCGGTCGATCCCGGCACCTCACACTCTTTTCGTGCAAATATCGTGACAGATCTCGCGGCCATTAGGAGCGGAATTCTGATCTTCCTTCAGGACCGGCGTTCGATAAATGACCTCGAAATGCCAGTCGGTGATCTGAACGCTCTTAAGAACAGAGCGCAAGCTGCCGGCTTGGATGATATCTCCGCGCTCTGTGCTGAATGCGAGCGTGTTCTAACAAGCATACTCGACGGCGACGGTTCGGCTCCGGAACAGGGTGCTCGCCGTGCACTCGATTTTGTAGCAGAGATGGAGGCCGCTCTTTTGCGGTTCCCGCTGGAAGATGATGATCTTGATTTTAGCATTTCAGGTTTTCTTGATGAATCGTTTGACCGGTTAACGCACCATGGAGACGACCAGATCGAGGAAACACCGGTAACTGAAGAAAGTTTTGAGATCGATGACGAAACGATGGATATCTTTCGATCTGAGGCAGCTGAGCTTCTCGAAAATATCTCGACGAACCTTCAGGTGTTGACCGCTCAGCCTAACGATCGCGATGCTATCTGGAACATTCGCAGATGTGCCCATACATTCAAAGGCGCGGCAGGCGTTATCGGTCTAAAGGATGCCTCAGAACTTGCCCATCGCGTCGAAGACTTGTTGGACCAGTTGGCCGAGGATCAGCAGGAAACCACTACTGCAGTCATCGAACTCTTGGTTGCTTCAACCGAATATCTGAATTGGATGACACTCGGCTGCGGCCCGGCTGATCACTCAAAGTCTCTCCACGACATCTATGCCGATTTTGATAGAGTGGTCTCAGACAATAAGGCTAGTCCTTCAAATAACCTTGTCAACGATACTGATAATCCGGCACTGTCTGCCAAGAGCGCATTCCAGGAGACAAATGCCAATACGGTCAAACCACCGCCCGCACCGATAGTTCGTGTTGCTCTCGATAAGCTCGATGAACTGCTAAACCTCACACGAGATCTTGTAATAAACCGTTCGGCTCTCGCTCAGGGTCTCGTGGAACTTGGCAAGGATATTGACGCAGATTCATTTGAACAACTTGGATCATTGTTCGAGACGCAGCGCCGGATTACAACCGAGATCCAAGAAAGGCTTTTACAGATCAGAATGGTTCGGTTTGGAATGCTCGCTACGCGGCTCAATCGCGCCGTGCATGTCACTTGTCAGGAGGAAGATAAGAAAGCCGAGTTGACCATAGAGAATGAAAATTGCGAGGTTGACACCCAGATACTCGATTCGCTTGTTGAACCGCTGCTGCATCTGCTTCGAAACGCGGTCGTACACGGCATCGAATCGCCCGAGCGTCGGCGGCTGATCGGCAAACCGGAAAAAGGACAGATACGCATTCGAGTCGAAAGCTCGGTCGATGAAGTTGTCATTGCGGTCAAAGATGACGGGCGAGGAATTTCTCTTACAAGACTTTGTGAAAATGCTGTGGCATCGGGTGTGATGGACATCGCGTCAGTAGATTCTTTAACAGACCAAGATGCTCTCGAACTTGTTTTCTTACGAGGTCTTACGACCGCGGACAAACTCAGCATGAATGCCGGGCGAGGCGTAGGCATGAGCATCGTGCGCGAGAGCATCGGCAGTATCGGCGGTTCGATCTCTATTGCCAGCGAGTCACAGAAAGGCACTGCCTTCACCATAAAGATCCCTCTTGTTTTAGAAACCCCAACCGACAACGAAGATCAATTGTTCCCTCAAAACCCGATGCCGCAAGCATCTCAGCAATCAAATGACCTGAGCATACTGGTCGTTGATGACAGCTCAAGCGTGCGGCAGATGATCAAAAGAATGGTCGAAGATGAAGGGTGGAAATGCTCGACAGCAACCGACGGATGTAATGCGGCCGAAATTCTTAGTATGTCTCAAGATCGGCCAGACATAATTCTGACTGATCTCGAAATGCCAAATATTGATGGTTACGAATTGCTTGAGCTGCTCAAAAATGATGCCGAACTATCTGAAATTCCCGTTGTTATGGTAACTTCACGATCCGGCCAGGCTCATCGCAATAAGGCCTTTGCTATGGGAGCCGCTGACTTTCTAACTAAGCCGTTTCAAGGAAGCACGCTGATCGAAATTATCGAGCGGCACTGTGGGATCGCAAAAAGTGGATGATCATTTCCTAGGCGGCCTGCTCGGACGGATCTCGACCTTGCTCGGCAATGCTCGTTCGTTCATTGCAAGCAGGTCCAATACTACTTGTGCAATATCTTCAGGTTGTAGCTGCCACGCTTTTTCGTCCGTCGGAGTATCACCGCCAAAATAAGTGTTCACACTGCCGGGGCAAATGTAGCTGACCTTAATGTTGTCATGACGCACTTCCTGCATTAAGGCCTCGGAGAATCCGTTGAGACCGAATTTTGAAGCATTATAAGCTGCCATCTTCGGATGCGGATTCTGCCCTGCAAGCGACGAAATGTTAAAGATATAACCGCCGCCGCGTTTTCTCATAGTAGGGATCGCATGATGACACGCATAAAAAACACCAAATAGGTTTGTTTCGAGCGTCTGACGAAATTCATCTGCAGACATTTCCTCAACGGTTTTATCAAAGAAGCCCATTCCAGCGTTATTGACCAAGATATCAACACCGCCAAACCGTTTTTCGCAGCTTTCCAGAACGGCCTTGACTTGTTCCTCGACCCTAACATCGCAGAGTTTACCAGCAACCTCGCCAAGCTTTGATAATTCCTCAATGGCAAGCTCCAGGTCGGCCCTCGTTCGCGAACAGATAAATACTTTTGCACCATCAAGGGCGAGCCTTTCGGCAACCGCAAAACCGATGCCCTTCGTTCCGCCGGTTATTAGAGCTGTTTTCCCTGCACTACTCATAATTTTTCTTTCAGAATGTCGTTCACTATTTTTGGATTAGCTTTTCCCTGCGATGCTTTCATCACCTGACCGACAAAAAATCCGAATAGTTTATCATTGCCGCCGCGATATGCTGCAACATTAGCCTCATTTGCCGCGATAACCTCGTCGACTATTTTCGCGATGGCACCGGTATCCGAGACTTGTTCAAACCCCTTCTCTTTGATCACTTCAGGAGCAGTTCTGCCGGTGGCAAACATTTCGGCGAGCACTTCCTTGGCCTGATTGTTGTTGATCGCGCCGGACTCCACCGTCTTGATGAGCTCTGCAAGGTCCTCAGCCGTCAAAAGGGATTCGCTCGTTGATCTGCCGGAGTTATTTAACTCTTTCGTCAATTCACCGAGTATCCAGTTGGCCGAGAGTTTTGGATTTGCGGTGATCCGTGCGGTCTTTTCGAAATACTCGGCCAGGTCGATGTCGGAAACTAGCTGTGATGCATCGGAAAAATTCAGGCCATAAGTTTCACAAAATCGGTCACGCATAGTGTCCGGCAATTCGGGCATTTGGGATCTTACGGTCTTGATAAATTCGGCAGTCACGACAAGCGGTTGCAGATCGGGTTCGGGGAAATAGCGGTAATCATGCGCATCCTCTTTCGAGCGCATGAATCGGGTTCTACTATTTTTCTCATCCCACAACCGTGATTCCTGATTAACGGCCTCACCTGCTTCGTGAGCGGCGATCTGACGCTCGATCTCAAATTCTATCGCCTTTTGCATAAAGCGGACAGAATTGAGATTTTTCAACTCAACCTTATTGTTAAATGTAGTTTCGCCTACTTTTCGGACTGAGACATTTGCCTCGCATCGCAGGTTGCCTTTTTCCATATCGGCGTCGCTCGCACCGACCCATTGCAAGACGCGGCGAACGTGATTTACATAATCATACGCCTGCCACGAAGTGCGAAAATCCGGCTCGGTGACTATCTCGCCTAGCGGCGTTCCCGCGCGGTTGAGATCGACATACGAATACTTATCGACATCCGGCAGACCTTCATGCACGTTTTTCCCTGCATCTTCCTCCAAGTGCATTCGCGTGATGTGGATCGTCATCGGCTTCCACTCAAGGGCGTGGCCGTGATCGTCACGCTCGGCAGTCATTATCGTCAATTGGCCGTTTGCCGAAAAAGGCTTGTCGTATTGCGAGATCTGATAGCCTTTTGGCAGGTCGGGATAAAAATAGTTCTTGCGTGCAAAGATCGAGGTCTCTTGTATCTCCAGCCCTAAGGCAAGCGCGGCCCTCGCTCCGAGATCGATCAAGCTCTTATTCAACACCGGCAATGCTCCCGGCAAACCAAGGCACACCGGACAAGTGTTCGAATTCGGCTCGCCGCCTGTCTCGACCGCGCAAGAGCAGAAGATCTTCGTAGCCGTCGCCAGCTGCGCGTGAACCTCCATTCCAATAACTGCTTCCCAACCTTCTTTCATAAAAAAATAATGTTAGTGACGTGTAGGACCAAACATAGGCTGTGATGCCGTTCTAGGCCCAGTTGGCCAAAATTGCCCTCCGGCAAAATATCCCGATTGGGCATAACGGCTCCCGAAGGAAGGCCAATTTTGATGTCTATGCCTACGAAATGAACTGTAGATCATGTTGTTCAAAACTCCAACAATTACTGGCTGACTATACGATTCTAACTGCCGCGAAACAGCTATTCGTTCAGCCTTGATTCGCTCGAGTTCAAGCTGCTCAGCCCTGAGTTTAGTTGAAAGGTCGGCGAGTGACTTTACCGATGCCGCAACCCGCTGGTCGATCTCTTGAGGTGACGGCTGGCCCAACCGTTCGTAATTCTCAAGATATTCCTGCTGGGCCTTCAAACGTTCCTGTTTATATTGCTCCAGGTTGGCATTCGTCAAGGACTTGCCCTGTGCCGCAGCATAAACTGCCATCGATAAAATAATGAAAACCAAAAACAAACATCGTGTCTTCATATCTACTACCTCCGATACACAGATTTTAATCCATTTGCCCGCGAAACACACGAAAGACACTAAAGATCACTCTCCATGTATCTCACATGTCTCGCGGGCAAATATTAAAATCCCAAACTCATGCCCACTCGGCCCGTTGCCCCGGCGGTACGAAAGCCGTTCTCGTAATATTCCTGGTCAAACACATTCTCGATGGTTCCGTAAACACGCAGCGTCATTTTTTCTTTCTGGAATCCAAAAGTATAACCTGCCGTCAGATCGCCTTTTCTGTTACCGTCGAATCGATAAATGTAGGTCCGAAACGTGAAGCTGTTCGTGTCGAAGATCGGCGCAAGATACGTCGAAGTCGCGAGAAAGTCAAAATTGACCCACGCACGTTTGAAACGCTGCGTTGCAACGAGTGTGAATTGATGATCGGGAATACCGAGCGTTTTGATTATGGCGCTGTCCGCAACCTGCGGTGCTCGCTGGTCGCTGTTGGTAAAAGTATACGACGTATGAACATCCGTCGAATTCGAAACTTTTGCCTTCACGCTGAATTCGCCACCGCGAGCTAAGCCGCCTTTTTGATTGTCATAACCGCCGTAAGGCCGCAGCGTCGTCCCGATATCCGGAACTTGATAGCTAAAGCCGATGATATCCTTCAACCGTGTATAGAAATATGTTGCCGAAAGACGCACACGTTCATGAGCTGCGTTCTGTTCGATGCCGGCGTCGAACGCGATAGTTTTCTCTGGTTTGAGATATGGATCGCCCAAAGCAAGCGGATGATCTGTTATAGAGAAAAACGAACCAAATCGCTCATACAGCGAGGGCACGCGATAGCCGTTGCCAACATGTGTCCGCAGCTTTGTTCCCAAACGTCTTATGAAATACGACGCCGCACCGTCAAACGTATAAGCCGTCGGTGGATCGCTGGGGATGAAGTCGTGATAAGGAGCATAAGCCGGATAAGGAATGCTCTGACGAAACTCAGGGCGATCAAGGTGATACAACTGAACTCGGGCTCCTCCCGCAAACTGCAAATTGCCGTCGAGCAGACTGATCAGATCCTGAACATATACCGTATTGCTCTTCTGCTCTGCGCGAGTGAAGTAGTGCCTTATGTCGCCCGGCGAAAATCCGTCCGGCGTACTATCATCATTCTCAAATGCCTCACTCTCAAATTCATACCCGACGGTAAAATTATTTACTCGGTTCGACGCCCAGTTGAGATGAACGTTACCCGTGTGTATCGTACCGTCATATATGCTCGTGAAAACGCTTTGAAAACCTGTACCGAGCATACCGTTGTCGTTTGTTCGTTTTGTTTTTACCCCTTGATAATGGCCACCCATAAAGAGTTTGCTATTGAGAATGTGATTGACGACAAACTGTCCGCTAAAGAATTTTGAATGCTGAATTTTGTCCGGATCGTTAATGTCCGGGACAAAGGTAACAGTAGGTATTGCCGCGATAATTGTCGAGTTTGAAGTCGGCAGTGTGCCCGCCGTATTGGGATCCGAATTCAGTCGGACATTCGCGTCCGAAACAAAAATACGCCCGGAAACACTTGTTTTCGAAAACGGGTCCGCATCAATGCGTGTCTGGAAATTGGTATTATTGGCATTATCATCGCCATCGATACCCTTCGTATATCCTGTCCGCGAAACTCCGGCCGTAATGCCAAACCTGTTCATTCCGTGCGAGATATTTCCGCGAAAACGTCCAAGCCCAAGCCCGCCAAACGCTCCGCCGATCTGACCATGTGTTCCGGATTTTGCTTCAGGCGTCTGGAAATCGACCGTCCCGCCGATCGCGTTCGTGCCATAAAGCGACGACCCCGAACCGCGCAGCACCTCGAGCTTGTTCACGCTCGTAAAAGTAAGATCACTCAAAAAAGGTGAAGCATCTCCTGTGATCGCTGAAGGATCGCGGAATCTTATTCCGTCGATCAGAATTGCTGTGTCTTGATTTCTCAGGCCTCTCGTCTTGATCGTCGCAACGCGTCCGAAACCTCCTGACTGCTGTACTCGAAACCCCGGAATTGTTCTTAAACTTTCGATCAAAGAAAAATCCGCCCTGTCGCGCATTTCCTGAGCATCAATCGTATCGACAGTTTTTGAAACGTGTTCGATATATTGATTTGTGTCGGCGGATATTGTTACAGATTCGCGAATTTCTACGCCTACCAACCTCACGGTTAGCGTAAGATTTCGTGGCTCACCATCTTTGACCGTGATAGTCTGTTGGCCGAACATATCAATCGAGCTGATGCCTGGTCCGGCTGTAATTGTATATTTTCCTGCTCGAACAGCGCCGAGCGAAAAGTTACCGTCCTCATCCGCCTCGGTTGTATAAATCAGGTTGGGATCACTCGTTGATTTTAGCGTTACATCAGAACGACTAACTCCTCCCATGCCCGGCAGCAGTAAGACCTTTCCCGTTATGGTTGCTCCTTGCTGACCAAATCCAACCAATGCCAGCAAAAAAATTAAACACAAAATCTTATAAACTCTCATATAACCCTCTCCTCTTCTGCCCACACGCAGAATGGTTCTAACCGTAACAAACGAGCAAAGTTCCAGGCTGCGGTAAGAGTTACGCGTTTACGCGTGAAAACCGTCACGCCTGAAGGCGTAACTCTTACGGTCACTGTTGCGTGGGCAGCGTTGGCTTTTCACCAAACTTCCTTTGCATCATCTGTCAACAAAATTAGCCACGAATTAAGAATTCTTATTATTTGTGTCATTCGTGTTATTCGTGGCTAACTTCTTAAAAAACGTTCGTCACACGAACGTTCCCGCTTGCCGGATTTTGATCCAGCAAAACTCTCACTGCAAAAACATTTTCAATATTCTCAGCCGTCAAAACCTGCGCAGGTTTTCCTTTTGCAGCAATACGTCCGTTCTTGAGCATGATGATCTCGTCTGCAAACTCAGACGCAAGATTAAGATCATGGGTAATCACTATGGCGGATGCATTGCATTCCAGGCACCGCTTTTTCACTAGCTTGAACATCATCGCCTGATGCGCGAGATCGAGGTTTGCCGTCGGCTCGTCTAACAATAAAGTCCGCGCATTCGTAGCAATTGCTCTGGCCAAAACCACACGCTGTCGTTCGCCGCCTGAGAGATGATTCATCAGTCGCGTCTCAAACCCCGCGAGATCGCAATCAGCAAGGGCACGTTCCGCCAACTCAATATCAGTCTCGCTTTCCCAGCCAAACGCGTTGCCGTGCACAAATCTTCCTGACAACACAAACTCCAAAACGGTTATCGGAAATCTAGTTTCATTCTCCTGTGCAACGACCGCGATATTCGCTGCGATCTCATGTCGAGAAATCGCGGTTAAGGGCTTACTATCCAGATCGATCTCGCCCGAGGAAAGGGAAAGTGTTCCATTCAGCGAGCGTATCAATGTCGTTTTGCCTGCGCCGTTCGGACCGAGCAAAACGATGATCTTACTGTCGCAAAGCTCAAACGAAACGCCGCTCAAAACCGCACGCTCGCCGTAATTCACTGAAATGTTTCTGGCCTCAAGCATCCTAAATTCCTCTGCCGCCGAAGATGGGTAGTGGGAGCCATCGCGACGGTGTGGGATCTCTTTAATTTCTCCTCAGAAGATAAATAAACAGCGGCGCGCCGATCAGTGCCGTGACCGCTCCGACTGGCAATTCCCTGGGTGCAATAGCGGTTCGGGCGATCGTGTCTGCAAACACGACAAAGATCGCACCGGCTACCGCCGAAAACGGGACAACAAGGCGATTATCACTGCCGACAGTTAACCGCACGAGATGAGGCACGATCAATCCGACATACCCGACCGAACCGCTCGCCGCGACCGCGGCCCCAACGACCAAACTTGACGCTCCAAAAACCAAAACCCGCACATGCCCGACTTCGACGCCAAAATCGAACGCATCACGCTCGCCGACCATCATCAGGTTCAACGCCCGTGCCTGCGACATCAAAATAATTGTACCGATGACAACGGCGGCCAAGCTTAGGTAAACTCCGTTCCGCGTCGCTTGCGAAAGATCGCCCAGCAGCCAGAACGTAAAGCTTCGCAGCTTTGCCGCGTCGAGCAGCGTCGTCAGCATAACGATCACCGACGAAAGAAACGTCGTCACGATCACGCCTGATAGAACAAGGCGTTCTACATTCATTCCTGCACGGCTCTTTGCCATTCGATAGACCGCGATAGTCGCAAGTCCTGCTCCTGCAAATGCCAACAATGGCCGCGTGATCTCAAGACTCTGAAAAAAAACAAATGCGACCATCGTCCCGAGAGCCGCACCGTTCGAAACACCCAGTAAATAAGGCTCAGCCAACGGATTTCGCAGCAGCGATTGCAAACCCGCACCGGCAACCGCGAGACTTGCTCCGACACACGCACCAAGCAAAATGCGAGGTACGCGAATGTCAAAAAGTATCGACCTTTGCTGGTCGTTCAGATCAAAAAGCGGCAGTCTTTCCGCTCCGAGCATTGCAGCAGCGATCAGCGCCGCAACTAGTGCAACAATCATTAAAGAGCCGATGATTATAAATTTTCGATTCAAGCTTTTCTCAAACTGAATAGGATATTTGTGATAGAGTCGTGTTCCTAGACTGTAGTCCTCACCTATACCGAAATTCTTCGGGGTGCAGGTCCCTTGCGATCTGTTCAATTGCATCCACAAGTCTCGGACCAGGTCGCGACAGTAGATCTGCATTTACCCTATACACGCGTCCGTTTTTCACGGCAGGTGAATCCTTAAAAACCTCGTTCGGTTCTTTGTTGTCATCGCTATCTGACAAAATAATGGCCTCAGGATCCAAGGTTAGGGCAGTTTCCTTACTTATTTTTGGGTAAGCAGTTTCAATATCCTTCGTTACGGATTCGCCACCCGCGCTGTTGAGCATTTCCGTCACGAAAGATTGTTTGCCAATAGTAAACAGAGGTTCATTTGATATTTGGATAAAGACGCGGACGGTATGTGGATTGCTACCATCACCTGAAACGGCTCCGCACCGCCTTATATCGCTGCAATGAACCAGTTTCAATCGTTCCTGTAAATCATCGACCACTTTTCGGGTTTCATTCTGAGTTCCAAAAAGATCACCTATCTTTTCAAGATCTTCAAAGACACCTTCGAGCGATGTAGGATTTGTTACATAAACGGCGATACCGTTCGTGTCGAGCGTTTTTGTAAAAGCCTCGATCTGTGAAGCCGTCGATACAAAAACGACATCCGGTTTGAGAGCGACGATGGATTCCATATTTGGGTTCATCGTATCGCCGATCTTTGCTATCGATTTTGCGGCTTCGGGATAGTTGCAAAAAGTCGTTACGCCAACGAGACGGTCACCTGCACCGACGGCAAAAATATTTTCGGTCAAACTCGGCGCGAGGCTGACAACACGCGTGATCTTAACGGGAACTGTTACTGCCCGCCCGAGATCGTCGGTTACAATGCGCATTGGCACCTGCGTCGATGCCACATCTGCGACATTACTGTTGTTAACCCCACCGCAGCCCGACAAAACGAGCGCCATCAACACAACGATCAACCTTGCCGTTTTTACATTTGACCTTAAAGACACAAACGCCTCATTTTCCCGCGTCGACATTCTCGACCAGAAAAACAAGGCGTTGTTAAATTCACCGTGTCTGCCTGCGATGTTTTGACGCGAAACATCTCCCATGGCTTGTTGCTCTTGAGGCAGGCGGCCTGACTTGAAGGCGAAAGGCGAAAGGCGAAAGGCTAAAATAAGATCAATTTGTCCTACTTTATCCCTTATCCTTCATCCTTCATCCTTTTACAGTGACGCGATCGTGCGGGAATTTCACCCGCTTACCCTATTTACGCCGTCTCGGCGAGACGGCACCTCAAAAGCTCTACTATCAACAAACTAACGTACATTGTCCGCCCAACTGCTGACGAAGTCAAAGGGACGTTCATGGCCGGTATTGAAAGGGTCTTACACCATAGCAATAAATTTGACAGGCAATCTGATTTTGACCAAGATGGAACTTATGCTGAACACAATTAGATATTCCCTGCCTGCTGAACTAGAAAGTGTTTTTCAGAGCGAGATCGACCGTTGGCGCGACGGCAAAACCGTAGATCGTATCTGGGCAAAAGATGCTGCAGTTTGGAGCGGCGATGACGAGGCTAAATGGCTGGGCTGGCTCAATATTGTCGATGAAGAATTAGGCAACACGGATGAGTATAGTAATTACAACAAAGATATTTCCACCGCAGGTTTTGCCGATGTACTGCTGCTCGGAATGGGCGGCTCGTCACTTTGTCCAGAAGTGCTTGCTATGACCTTTGGAAAACCGAATTTTCATATTCTAGATTCCACCGTTCCGGCACAGGTAAAAGCGGTCGAGAATAAAATTGATCTCGAAAAAACTCTTTTCATCGTCGCCAGCAAATCAGGCTCGACTCTCGAACCGAATTGCTTCAAGCAATATTTCTTTGAAAAGGTTAGTGAACGCGTCGGCCGTGAGAACGCCGGACGTCAATTTGTCGCGATCACCGACCCTGGATCAAAAATGGAGCACATTGCAAGGGACAATGGGTTTCGACATATCCTCTATGGCAAACCGGAGATCGGCGGGCGATTCTCAGCTTTGTCGGCATTTGGTTTGACCGCAGCTGCTTCAATGGGACTCAATGTGGAGCGATTGCTGAGGCAAGCGAACAAAATGGTCGAGGCATGCAAAAATGCAGAGCCGAATGAAAATCCCGGAGCTTTACTCGGTACTTTACTCGGCATCTGCCACAAAAAAGGCCGCGACAAGCTGACGATCTTTACTTCACCCGAAATTCACGACCTCGGTGCGTGGCTGGAACAATTGATCGCTGAGTCAACGGGCAAAAACGGCGTCGCGATCATTCCGGTTGACCGCGAGCCTTTTCAACCCGTCGAAACCTATTCACACGACCGCGTTTTTGCATTTCTGAATATAAAAGGAGGCCGCAATTTTGAAGCTGAGTTTGACGCGATCGCAGCGGCCGGAAATCCGGCGGTGAAGATCGCGCTTGGATCGATCGACGACCTTAGTCAGGAACTTTTTCGTTGGGAATTTGCAACTGCGGTCGCCGGCTCAATAATGCAAATAAATCCATTCAACCAGCCCGATGTTGAATCGGCAAAGATCGAAGCGCGAAAGATCACCGACGAATACGAAAAAACTGGCTCGCTTCCAGAAGAACGTCCATTTTTTGAAGAAGGCGGCATTTCCCTGTTTACCAGTGACGAGTACGCGGCAAAACTCACTGCATCGACAGACGACAGGTCACTAAAAAGCTATCTCGATGCTCATATTGAAAATATCGTCAATAATGACTACTTTGGATTGCTTGCATATATAGAAATGGAGCCGGAAAACTGGAAATTGCTCGATGCAGTTCGAGAAAATGTTTTGCGACGCAAGCGTGTAGCAACGTGCCTCGGATTTGGGCCGCGGTTTCTGCATTCAACCGGACAGGCTTACAAGGGTGGAGCAAACAATGGCGTGTTCCTACAGATCACGTCTGACGACACATTTGATCTTGCTGTTCCTGGCCAGAAATATACGTTTGGTGTTGTAAAAGCGGCTCAGGCACGCGGCGATTTTCAAGTCTTGCTCGACCGCGGCCGTCGTGCCTTAAGAGTGCATCTATCGTCGGACGTTCGAGGCGGACTCGCTAAGTTGGCCGGGTTGATTTAGCGGTCGAAAACGCAGAACCTTGAGCAGATGTGTCTGAATTTGCTGTTGGTTGATGCTCGCACTAAGCTTTCCTGTCGAAACAGTCGCGGGCGCAATTGTCGTCTCAATGTGCGTCAACCGTTCCGCCGAAATGATCGGCCGCGAAAGTGACAATTGGTAGTTCGAAGGCGCGTTGCCCTGATTCCAAACCCGGACGACGACTCCGCGTTCAATTCCATCTTCGGCTGGTTTTATTGACCATAAGAGAACATCGGGATCAGAAATATTCACAAACGAAAAGTTATTTGCCGGATAAGGCCTGCCTTGTGAGCCGAAACCGTAGATCGTTTCGCTCACGAGTGGATTTTGATGCTCCAGCGCGAACCTCATTGCCGCCGTCTGGTTAAATGCACCGTGCGTTCGGAGGGCAAATCGCTGTGTAAGAAGCGTATCGCCACCCTGATTCAATATGCCAAGCCCCGGGCCGTCGACCTGTCCGCCAGCGAGGACGTTTATTTGCGGCGTCGAAGTATCGAGAGTGGAATTTGTGCTCGCACCCAGCTTCATAAAGAACGCATCCGCGTTCGAGATCGTAACGCCAAAATTATTGGCCGTTCCGTCACTTATATCAGCAAAATGATTCATCGTCAGCCAGTCGTAACGTGCATTTCGCGGGCTGTAATGTCCACCATTTGCGAGCAGTTTGCCGCGAATGACCGCCCCAACTTCCTCATGCCAAACATCGGGAGAATTTATATCAAACGAATAACTCCAGGTATTTAAGTTGCCGAAGTTTTGCGTGATCTCATTGCTGATCTCAATGCGGTCCGAATTCGTAAATATCGTTAGCCGAGTCGTGTGCTGAAGCGGGCTCGACGAGTCCGCCCTGAGCGTTGTGCTGATCGAACCTGAGCTTTCAACCGTTATTGACCCGCTTCGATCGCCACCGAGATCGTTCAGCACTTTTCCATTGATCGTTCTTACCGTTTCTCGGTTCCCTCGAGTTTTGTCGATCAAACTTGAAATTGCTCCGTCATTCTCAAGCGTAATTCTGTAGCGGTCATTCTCGATCGTATTACCTGTAACGACCGGAGCCTCAGGCCGTTCCTCCTGGATCCCTTCGCGGATCTCATAAACCTTGTAGCCGACCGGCGGCACGTTTTGAGCAAGAATTCGCAGTGCATTGATATTTCCTACCCGCACGACCTGTGACGGAACCGCAAGCCCCGTGGAAACGTCCACAATATTGACCTGTCGGTTGATCCTCATACGGATATCAGCATAATCCGTCCGTGCCCAACTCAGCGGATTAAAGACAAAAAAGCGTGGAAACAGACCTGAACGCGAAACTTGTTTGGCTAGTGCAGTGCTTGCGTCCCTTGCAAGCGTATCCGCGTAATCCGTAATTTCCTGTGCCAACTGACGACTCCAATTCGCACGCGTCGTTTGCGAAACAGGTCCGTCCGCTGTCCAGTCGTGCTCGAAATACAATCCGAGATCGAGCATTGCCTTATCACGCGCGGCAATTCGAGAAGTCATGAAAGAAGGATCATTCATGGCAACCAGCGTTGCCATCGCTTCAGCCGTGCGAAGCTTTTCGGTGCTCCGCTTGACCTTTGCCGACACCTCAGCCAACGAGGCTATCAACGCATCCCATTCGTTGCCGTACGATGCCGCAAATGTCTCAAGACCCGCACCGTGATTTGCTTCAAAATCCTGGAAAAAATCTTGTTGATTGGAAACGATCACGCGACGCTTCGCATTCGAATTCTGCTGTGCCGTGGTGACAAATTCGTCGCTTGTGTATTGCAAGCCATCCCAACCACGACCGAATGCTCCGATAACGGGAAATGGGTATCGTGTTTGAAATCCGACATTGGTTTCAGCAAATGTTATCGACTGCAATGGATCGAAGGCCTCCGCATAACCTCCAAAACTTTGATTGCTAAGGAGCTGCGAATTCCATTTCATCAGAACCTTGCTGCCGTCACGGCCTCCGGCGTAATAGATCTCGCGGTCACGATCTTCTAGCTGCGGAACGTGTGTCGCGCAATTGCAGACACCTTTCCAACTGTATTTAGCGCCGGCACCGGCCCACAGTGACGCCAGGCCATACGGCAAAGTCTGGTTCTCCATCGCAATGGCTATCGGAAATCGGACGTTTGCCTTTCGCTCGATAAGCCCCGGATAATACATTCCGCGAAGCACCGCTTCGGCCGGTGCGCCGCCCTGCACCAAGACAAGTGCATTCAATGGCACGCTCATATGTCCGTCACGGACGCGGTTCAAAAAGCGGTCGAATTGCGCGGGTGTGCGGTTATGCTCATATTCCCACATCCACAAGCTGCCGTCACAATTCCAACGCATTTGCGTATCCGACGGATTAGATGCGGTCGCATCCATCTTGTCGAGGTAATAATCTGTCATCGTCAGGAACGCCTGGCGGTAGGCCGCTCCGTCGGCAGTCCAGTAATAATCAGTGTGGTCATCGGGCGCAATGTAAAACCTTCTTTGGGCCAAAGCCTCAATGGAAAAAAGAACGGCAAACACAAAGATCGCCGCTATCAACCGTACAGGCTGCGCCAACTTAAAGGTCATAAAAACAAATTGATTCTACTGCCGGATAGAGTAAATAGAAAAAACGCCTCTATTTCCACAATTTGTGAACTTGATCGTCAAAACCGCACATTATGTTTAACTTTCAAAACTCGTTATACTTAGACGAACCGTTTGAACGGATTTTCAGCGTTATGCAAACTGATTTCGTGGAACCGGATTCGCCTGTTATTGAGTCTGCTTCCAAACAAAAAGGCACCCACCGGCCATTTTTTCTCCTGCTTCATATTGCCGCTTTTTTAGTGGGTTTGACGGTCATCGTTGTACTTGTTTATCGCAATCAAGAGATCATTTCGGAAGCCCTATTGGATGTCGGATCAGGCTTTTTTCTTCTGGTATCGTTAAATCTGACCAGGCATCTTATGCGTGCCGCGAGCATGTACCGGGCGGTTGCACCCGAATTGCGAACATTTAAATATCGCTCGGCGGTTGCAGCTAGGTTTGGCGGTGAAGCGGTTACCTTGTTCTCTGCCTTCACAGGGCCTTATCTGGGCGATGCCACCAAGGTGATGCTGATGAAAAAGCACTTGCCGGTCACTCAAGGAGCCTCGGCCGTCATCATCGACAATATTCTGTATTACACCTCAGTGATCGTGCTTGTTTTGACAGGCGTCATTATCCTCGTGGCAAGTTACGGCAGCACCGGCACGACAATGAGCAGAGTCTTACTGATCATTGTGATCGCTATGGTAGTAGCTTTCACCGTTTTTGCCCTTGCGATACTCTTCCAGGTCACGCCACTGACACACACGATAGACCTTTTTGCGAAGCGCAATCTTGCCCCGAAATTCATGGTTAATAAGCGTGCAAGCATTCTCAACGTTGAGAACAATGTCTTTCAGTTCTACCACAACCGCCCGATGGATTTCTTTCTGGTGTTTGGCATCTCGTTATGTGTTCAAATGGTGAGTGTTACTGAGGTATATTACGCGTTAACGTTTCTCGGATACGAACCAACGTTCACAAAGGCATTTATCATCGAATCGCTTACCAAGATCGTCAACCTAACGTATGGCTTTATTCCGGCAAATATGGGCGTTTACGAGGGCGGCAATGTACTTATCCTTAAAACTCTCGGCTACGGGGCAATGGCTTCCGGTATCGGGGTAGCACTGGCACTTGTTCGACGCGGCACAAGTCTCTGCGGAAACCTTATTGGCGTTATCGTCTTGTTCTGGCGAGGTGCGGCAGGCGGTATGAACCGCCTAGCCAAGAAGTCAGAGTGATCATTTTCCTACCACTTCTTGCATCACACGGCCCGGAAATTTTCGGAAACCAAGGTCATAAAGTTCTGGTATCGGCTGATCCTCATCGCCGATCTTGCCCATCAACCGCAGCAGTGTCGGCACAAAACTCATTCCATCATACGGCTCTTCAACGGTCAGACCGCGCGGGATACCGGTTTTTTCACCGCCCGCGAGCATAAATGTAGAATTCGTCGAGACACGGAAGAATGAACCATGATTGCCGCCGGGATTGAACCCGCGCACGTCAAAATTCCAGTGATTGTTAGCAAGGATAAGTAGGTCGGCCTCCGTCAGATGCCGTTGACGCTGTCGAAAACGAGCGATCAGCTTTTCGTCGGACGACATAGCACTGTCGTCGCTGCGAGAAAGCGGATGACGGTCGATCTGCTCATTCAACCCAACGATGGCATTTGAATAAGTTGTCTTGTGTGCCGCACGCAGCCATTCGGTCTCGGAGTGCCATGAGTTCAGCCAAGCTGTCCTGTCAGAAACGGCAAGATCCTTGTCCTCAAAAAGTTTCAATGGAAAACCATCGGCCCACTCTTTGGTCTGAAATGTGATCGTTCCGGAAGCATCTTGTCTAAAACTGCTAACCGGTAAATAGCGAAAACTCTGTCGACCATCCGCATCCTCGCGCGACAAGATCAGCGCCTGTTTATTGTCATCACCAAAAAGCCAGATAGGATCCTCGTTCACACTAGCGTCTTCCGGCAGAGAGTTGGAAACGGCAGTTACAGGAACGCGAACTGCCACAAAATCTATCGGCCGGTTAGTCACTTCACGCTGAACATTATTAAGGACCTTTTGACTATGGAGAAGCTCAAAATAATTTACCCGTGAAAAGCTCCTGTCAAGATCAAGACGTTGCGACGAGTCAAGTGACAGACCTTCGGCAGAAAGGCCCACGACATAATTCTGGAGTTGATAAATGTCATTTGGATCGCCCATTGCACCGGGAGCGATCAGGTCTTCGATCTTGACCGAGCGGGCGTTAAATGAATCTCGGTTCAAACGCAACAGATTACGCAGCGTAGCGAGATATTTACGATAGTCACTTTCTGCAGCTATCGCGTTATTTGCTAGTGCTGCTATACGTCGGTTCTTTTCAGCAAGACCTCGGTCCGGCCTGGCCTTGCTCGTCTTCATCACGAGCGTCGGAATGATCTTTTGCTGAGCTTCGATCCAACGGTGCAGAGCTGCAAGTTCCTCATCCATCTGATCGGCGGTCAACTGCCAGTCAGCGGCATGTTTTCCAATGATCTTGAATATGGTGTCCGTTGCTGCTGCCGCTATTTCTGGAGAAAGTTTGTGTGACTGCAGCTGCTGAAAGAGAATGTGGATCACGTTAAGGTCACTATTCCGCAAGTGTATTGAGGACCGCTCATTACCGTCAAAATCGAGCAAAGCCGTCGGGTAAGGCTGGCTTTGTCCTTTCAGATAAAAAGACTCGTTGGAAACTGTCCTTATCAGCGGCGTCAGCGGATATAGGGACTTGAGTGAATAATTAAGCATAAGGCGGCGTTTGGTGATCACATGATGACCGCCGCCAGCGGCACTTGTAAGAAGCTTTACCAGATTGAATCCCTGGCTGTTAACTCTTTCCTTAGAATTGAATCCGTGGTCCGAGATGATGACAAGCGCGGTCTCGTCGACCCGCGATGACGACTGGATCGCTACCCAGATCTTCCCGATCACACGGTCGAGTTGCTTGAGCTCAACAAGCCTGGACGTGTCGTCGTTGTTATGATGAGAAATGTGGTCAAATGACGTGTCATAATAATCGAAATAGTCGATCTCAGGCCGTGTTGCCAACTTTCCGATTATGTTCCGCAAACCATGATCTGCAGTAATGCCCCGAAAATTCAGTCCCATAGCCCACTCATCGATGAGGTCACCCGGATCACGCGGATAAAGCTTCAGAAATCCGCCGGCTATGAATGCCCAATCGTTACCGCGCTGATATAACTGCGGGCTTATATATTTCTTCTCGAAGGGAAAAGCGTCGGACAAAATCGGTATCTTCAGCTGGTCCATGACCTCCACAGCCGGCATGTCCACTCTCTTGCTCAAACCGTAGTCAACGTAGTACGGAATAAAATTCAGATAATCATACGGGTGAAGAGTAAATCGGTCATATTCGACGTTGCCCTTTACCTGCAGGTGCTGTCCCGTGTCGAGTTGTCCCCACGACGGACCGGAAAGACTCATTCCGCGCGTGTAAAAGTTAGGAACGCGAGTGCCGCTCTTATAAAAAACTTCCTCGAACCAAGGCAGCATCGATCTTCCTGTATCCGGATCTCGCTGCTTTACAAAGCGGTCGACATAATACCCTGGTAATCCGTCGACCTTTATTACAACAACGCGTTTTACCCCTTGCGAAAACGCGGCGCCGAACATGCTCAAGGCGAATGCTACCGCCAGCACGATTCGAAATGCTATAGATCGAAATGACATTAGTAACTAGGGATACTGTCAGTTTGCCGCGATCGCCGCAATAGTCCGTGCGTCGCGAGTGGAAATTTGCTGGCCTTCTTCCAAAGCTAATTTCAAATAATGAGCACACAAACTGCGCCAGTTTTCGGCGATGTTCGAATTTCTATATATTGAGAGGAGCTGCTTTTTAGCCTCGGAATTATCTATCCGGTAAAGTCCCGTCACACACAGTCGCCGCGTGTATTCGTCATCGGTCATCTTAAAGATCGCTGCAAGAGCCCGCGTAGTCTTTTCTTTTGCAGCAGAGCCATTTTCAGAAACAAATTGCAAGGAACGCCTTAGAGCTTCAACATCGCTGTCAACCTCCGGACTTGCGGACTTATAAGCTACCTCGCGCAGGTACCGCTCGTGATGGTCCAACTGACGGCGAGTATCCAGATTCGCCACCAATTCAGGAGTCGCTTTTTCGCGCTTGGTGTATAAACCGAATGAGAAAAAGTGTGCAGCCGAATAAAGAAACCGCTCTTTTCCATTGTGCACCAGCTTGACCATTTCCTCGCGACGGTCTTTGTCGAGTTGTGCAGGCAAACCGTCCGGTCGCTTTGCATAGGCCAAGAGGTTTTCGTACTGCTCCCGGGCCAGTTTTGCCTCGACATCAAGGTCATTTTCCAATGGATTCAGCGTCGCGTGTTCCAATCGATCCGCGATCTCGTCCCTAAGACTCTTATCGAGTTCCGAATCGAGCGTAAGCAGCAATTTTAACTGTGAATAAGACCTCAACCGAGAAGTTTGATTGTTATCCATTCCCCGTTTGCCAGTTATGTAATCGTAGCTGAATCGCCCCACGAAATACGGCAAATTGCTGAATTGGCCGAGCGAAAGCACATTACTGGTAATATCGTGCAGTATTCTCTTAGACATCTCGCGCCGTTTTACATTACTGTTGTCACGAAAATCCACGAGCAAAGCCGGAATCTTAGGAAAATCCAAGCCGTAAAGGGCAAGCGGGATCAGTGTCCTGGGCCTCGCGTTTGGAGTTTCCGGGGCAACTTGTCGATCGTTCTCATCAAACCAGCGCACCTGCGAATAGCCTTTCCAGTTCGCAAGGTCAGCATCCTTCCACGGATTTTTGATATTAAGGAACCGCGATTCGAATTTCCTGCCCCTATTCGCTTCGATATCCGATGACGATACCCAGACCAGTGCGTGGCTAGCGCTGCCGTCAGGCATTTCCAACGGATCGAAGTACAAACCCTGAGCTTCGGAATACTGTCGAAGCAGTTCCCAATTTTGGTTGCGGATGTCACGAGTTTTGGCAAGCTCCTTTTCAAAGACCCTCGTTAGGTTCTCACTCTGCATATGCCATCCAAGACTCTTATCGGTAAGCCATAACCGCGCCTGAATGTCCTTCAATTCCGCTTCACTCAGAAGCCGCTCACTGTGACCGGACTGGTACTGATAGACAGACAAAACCGTGAGAGCACGGGCGATAGCAGTGCGTCGGTAATCAGTTTTGTTTTGCCGGTATTGAAGGATCGACGATTTAACGCCGACACCAAATTCATTGAGAATAACTTTATTAAAAATAAACTGAAAGGCCTTGCCCCACGGGCCTCTTTCCGAAGATCTCAGATCTATGATCGGCGGCGGCGGATCCGTTCCTGAACTTTTCTTATTCGTAGTCCTTGTATAAAGAAACGGCACAAAGGCCGCAACCTTCTGATCCCGCGAAGGACGCGTATGGGTCAGCATCCAGACATATCGAAGCTGGTCATTTTCCAGATTGTTATCACCAAGGGTATCGCGAAGAACGCTCACAAGCGGGATCTCAGGATCTTTGTCGTTTGCAGAGGTTTGAGTGTTTCGAGGCCGGGCAAAGATCGTTAATATTTCCGCACCGCCATCGATCCTCACCTTCTCGACACGAAAAGTCGAGCCTTGATCAGCGGGCTCATTTTGGACATCTTTAGTCTCAGTCGGGATCGGATCCGATTGAACAACGCTTAGAGTTTGCGCATATGCCCCGAACGTCGCAAAGAAAAGGCAGCACAAAACAAATGTTGCCAAGAAACAGATCTTTTTTCCCCAACGAGCGTCTCTGAATAAATCCATAAGCCCCGGAACGATCTAAGAGATCGATAACTCAATGGTTAGAATCAAACCACGAAATAATAGAACGAGTTCTCAGATCATCTATAAACAAGTTTGATGCAATACAAGCCAGTCGCGTTCAATATATTGTGTGAATTAAGCCGTCATTCGGCTTCGATAAACACCGACAGCATCGACAAAAGCTATGCCGACCGCACTTAGCAGTAAGAGATGTATAAATCCGCCTTTACCTAAAAAAACGAGCAAAAGCCAAATTCCCAACAATGTTGCCGTTAACAAACGTAATATCAAATGCTGTCTCCTTACGTTTCTACGCCTTGTAGCTGATTCAGAATCATAACATTTTAAGAAAACGATTTGTATTATTTTGACAGAGCATTTGGCAATCGGATACTCTTCAAATTCAGTTTTGGAAGGCTTCTGAGCCGCATTTTGCCGGCATTTAGTCGCTCACAAAGACCATTGGAGAGTAATAAAAAATTGTCAGCCCAGATACTCACTCCAACTACCGCAGGAATCTGTCCTGAAAAGTTCTCCGGCCACTGGCAGTTCGCACGGCATCGGAATACAGCGGTGATCGTTTTGGTTGCGTTTCTGCTGATCGGCTTTGCTCTTCGCGTACATGATCTGGGCGTTGAGAGCCTCGGCGAAGACGAATTCAACAAACTTCAAACCGTCGAAGAATATAGGACGAACGGATTATCGGGCAAAAACGGTGAGCACCCGTTCCTGATGAAAGGCCTCCAAACCATCAGCATCGCTTCAGCTGAATGGCTCAACAACACGATCGCATCCCCACAGCTTCACATTCCCGAAGAGGCAGCTTTGCGTTTTCCGGTTGCCCTTATCGGAACCTTCACTGCACTTCTGCTTTTTTTGTTCGTATCTGAGTTATTTGGGCGCAGCATCGGTTTGATCGCCGCGGCTCTTTGGTCCGTTGAGCCAATGGCGATCAGTTTTGACCGCATTGCAAAGGAAGACAGCCTGGTTTTGTTCTTTTTTCTTTTGACGAGTCTTTTCTTTGTAAAGAGCCAGACAAAGGCGGAATTAGGGAGTCCCAACTGGATCCGCTATGTTTGGGGCTCTGCCGCAGGTTTTGGGGCTCTAATGGCTTCGAAATACTATCCGTTTTTTCTCTCGATCATTGGCGGCTACTATAATGCTTTTTTAAGACTCCCGGACAAGAAATGGGATATTGGAAATCTTCGCTGGCTGAAGTTTTTCTTGGTTATGGGCATGGCTTTTCTTGTCCTGAATCCAACCATTGTTCTGCCCGACACCTGGCATGAGATGCTTAAGTTCTCTGGCGAGAAACGCATCGGCCACGACAGCTATGAATTCATGGGTTCCCTCTATCCCCACAAGGTGACCGACTGGCTTGCCGGTGTGCCGTGGACGTTTTACTACGTCTTTATCGCTGTAAAAACTTCGCTGGTCACACTCGCACTTTTTCTGCTTGGCTTGCCGATGATGTTCAAACGCAAACTCGGTGATGGCCGTTTTTATATTTTGATGTGGGCATTTCTGTGGTTCATGCCTTTTACTTTCCTTGGTGGCAAATTTACACGCTATTTCACTTTCGCCGAACCGTTGATCCTTATCACTGCATCTGTCGGTTTTTATTTTGGAGTCAAATGGCTGTCGGATAAACTGTCTGGACCATCTGTCGCTGTTTGTCAGATAGCTTTATTCATTGCATTCCTTGCAAGCCCTTTGCTTGCTTCTCTCTCAGTCACACCGCACTTTCGACTGTTTACCAATCCTCTAGGCGGCGGCATGGCAGCGGCGGGCAAATATTTCCCTCACGACGAATTTTACGATATGAGCACGCGTGACATTGTTGCGGCCATCGCACCGATCGCTGGAAACGGAACTTTTGTAGCTTGTGAGACGCCGACGTTGTTTGAATATTATGCTGACAAGATGAACCGCAAAGACCTTACCTTTATTTCTCTGTCCGAAAAGAGCGCGGTGGCTGCGCTGAGGATAGGTGACGTGATCGTTCTAACTAGAGGGCGTCGTTATTTTAGCAACACCGCTTATGAAGACTATCTTGAAAAACAAACTGCTTCGTCGGCTGAAATAAAGGTTGGCGGCATAACGTCGGCCGTCATTTATCAGATGAACGAGATTTCACTGCCAGGCATTAAGGCGATCGCAGGTCAGTAGATCTAGTCGTAATTCAGAGCCTCAACGGCATCTAGCCTTGCAGCCTTGAGCCCGGGATAAAGTGCACCGATCGTGCCGCTAATAAGCCCAACGACCACAATGGTCACAATGACCTGCGGTTCGATCGCCACGGTCAGCGTTGTCCATTTTGCAAGTAGGTACTTGAGGCCGACAGTCGCAAGCACACCAAAAAGAATTCCACCTAAACTGATAAGTAGTGCTTCTTTTACGATCGTCATCGCGATCTTACGATTCGACATGCCGAGCGATTTCAGGACGCCTATCTGACGGGTTCGTTCGGTGACAGTTGTGTACATCGTCAGCAAAATTATTAGAGCACTGATCACGCCCGCAACGCCGACGACGACATCCAGAAAGACGTTCAACGCGGGAATACCCTGCATATAAAGCTCTTCGAGTTCGCTGGTTAGGATTATCTGATTATCGGGAAATTTTGAGTTTAGGTTGTCTCCAACCGTTGCGGGAGTGACCCCATCCTTGACCTTAACGAGAAAGGCCGACGCCTTGCCTTCTGCCCCAAGCTGCGCCTGCATCGTCGCAAGAGGAATCTTTATACGAGCACCTGCGCTCGGTTCATACGTGCCAACGATCTCGAATTCGCGATCATAAAGATTAAACTTGTCGCCGATTCGAGCTTTTCGCCTTGCAAGCCACGCGGTGTCTGTCATCACCTCATCACGGCCTTCTGTAAACTGTCGTCCTTGTGCGATCTGGAGTCCCGCGATAGCCGCGTATTTATCAAACGGCACTCCGTCAATAAGCCGACTGCCTGTCATCGAATCGGTTGCCGCAACGCTGTTCTGGGCGACCGGCACAACCGCAGCAACCCCATCAACTTTTTCAATATCACTCGCCATCGAAACCGGCAGCCGCAAGGCATCCGATCCGCTCAGGCCTATGCTTCCCGACGCTCGGAACATTATCTCAGCGCCAACGTTCGATTCACGCTGCGCACGCTCACGCATCGTTCCATCGGCCAGACCGATCGTAAAAACGATCAGCAAAATGCCGATGCCGATACCGACAACGCTGACAAGTGTCCGCGCCGGTCGATGAAGCATATTTGTTAAGACAAGGCTATTCATCAATATAACTTTGAAATAATGAAAAACTAAAAACTGATAACTGAAAACCAGCGACCAGTTATCAGTTATCAGTTAATAGATATTCCGAAAAAACCTAAACTCCGACTAACTCATCTTCCTCGACTAAATACGGTGAGACTGACGCTTTGTCTATATCCTCTTCCAAAACCTTAGCGATCACAGGCAAACTTAAGGAACGCACCTTGCCAATGTTCGGCACTTCGTGGCCCTTAGCATAAACGGCGTGACGGCCATGCTCTTTGTACCATTCGGAAAGTGATGCCGTTTTGTGCATTTCTTCGATGATCTGCCGCCAGCCGACGCCAGTGTTGTATGCACAGAACGAAATTTCACCTTCCTGCGTGCCGTAGGGGATAACGCACATCTCGGTGCGGCGAAAATCATATGTGAACAGGTCCTGAAACCACATTCCTTCGACACAGAGCACTCGCCAAACGTCATCAGCCGAACGCTCGACCTGCATTCGGTCGTTGCGGTCACTGTTCGATGTCGTCGAACTTGGTTTAAACAAATTGACGATCTGTGAGATCGGAAAGCCTTCAGGAGCACGCGACGCGTCGTAGTTGCGCATGATCGCCATCGCAAGCTGCGCCATTGTCAGCTTTTTGCCGCGGGCGGTGTCAGTGATCGTCGCAACGTCCTTCATGAACTGCTCGTAGTTAAAAAACTCAAACAGCGAACGCATCTCGTTCGTCTTGTTGTTGACAACAATAAGCGTGAAAATGCCGCAGTTCGGGTGGCAGTTGCATGACGACCAACCCCAAGGTGCATCGGCGCCCTGCAGCATGTCCATCACGGACGTAAACGCTGAGTATGAACTCAACGGGAACCAATCACGAAGCGGCTCGAGTGTTCCGCCGAGTTGGTCCTTGAGATCGTGCGTCATTCCTGCAAGTGTGTAACGCTGTTCTCTTCGGTCCTTGTCAGAAACATCTTCATCACGTCCGGTAAAACTTACCGGCTGGAACGCGATCGTCTGAACTTTGTCGATATTCTCGGCGGCAAATTTAACGATGCTGCCGATGCCGTTGTTGTTCCACGAATTTACGATGGTGGTAACGAGAGTGACCTTGATGCCAACTGCAGCGAGGTTTTCGATAGCCTTGAGCTTTACATCGAAAAGATTTCCAACGCCGCGATGCTTGTTGTCCTCTTCATTCGTGCCGTCAAACTGCAGGTAAACGCCGTGCTGTCCGGCGGCCTTCGCTGCCTTACAAAACTCGATGTCCTCGGCATAGCGGATGCCATTTGTCGCGGCTAGAATGCGATAAAAACCGACCTTTTTCGCATAAGCGACTGCATCAAGAAAATAAGGTGAAAGCGTCGGTTCTCCGCCTGAAAACAAAATGATGATCTGACGTTTCGGTTTGAATGAAACTGCACGGTCAAGGATCACTTTCGTGTCTTCGAATGTCGGCTCGTGCACATATCCGACCTGATTCGCATCCATAAAGCACGGATTACACATCATGTTGCAGCGATTAGTCAGGTCAACGGTCAAAACTGCTCCGCGACCAAATTTGATATCGCTCGTTCCGTGGTGATGGATGTGCTTGTCTTCGGCAGCCTTAAAATCACGGCCGTAAAAAAGCGACTCGATCCTCTCCAGAAACCTTGCGTCTGTCGCAAGCACATCCTCGATAGTGCCGTGTGTAGGACAAGTCTTTCGCATGATTACCTGTCCGTTCTCTTCCAGGATCTCAGCCTTTATTTCGCCCGGATGAGCGTCCATCAAAATTTCGAGCGGAATATCGCCGGAGATCACACCATTGCGGACACTTTTAACACATGCCGGGCAAAGAGAGTCAGTTTCACGCGGAAAACCAAGCGGCGGAGCCGTTCTCTCATACGATTTCAGCAAGGGCTCTGCGGCCCAGCCAGGCTGGATCGACTGCCCTTCAGGAATCGCACGATTTACGGCCTGAAAAGCCTTCCACCCAATGTCGGCCATCTTCGAAACGGCTTTCGACCCGGCCATGCCCTTGGTATTTCCTTCACCACGTCTGAAATTATCGCTAAACATAGTAATTCAAATAGACAAACCGAGATTTTAGCAGAATCAGGCCGCAAAAACCATTCGATCGCGGTTTGCGGCCGGTTACGCATCGGACCTTCACGGGTTGCAAAAACCTGTAACTCTTAATTTGAAAGCAGGGGTTTGAGGGCTTT
>CAZGSC010000008.1:0-41689 GCA_964528325.1 uncultured Chloracidobacterium sp.
TGATGCGGCAGACAAATATCAATTTTGTGCTGACAACGCCGCTTTCGCCTGAGCATCCTGCCGCCGAGCACATCAAACAGCACGGCGACGGAGTGCGCGACATTGCATTCCTCGTCGAGGATGCAGATCACGCTTTTAACGAAGCGATGAAACGTGGTGCTACCGCCATAACCGAACCGCACGACTGGTCGGATGAGAACGGCAGCGTCCGTCACGCCGCTATCGCTACCTATGGTGATACGATCCACTCGTTCATCTCGTACAACAACAATAACGGCCATAATTATTCGGGGCCGTTCCTTCCGGGCTTTGTCTCGCAACCTGTCGAAGGCGATGCGACGGGCATCATGCTTGTCGATCACATTGTCGGCAATGTAGAGCTTGGCAAGATGACACACTGGTGCGATTTTTATCGCGATGTGCTCGGATTTTTCCGCTACATCACGTTTGACGATAAGGACATCTCGACCGAGTATTCAGCGCTGATGTCGATCGTGATGTCTGACGGCCAGCACAATATCAAATTCCCGATCAACGAGCCCGCCGAGGGCAAAGGCGGTAAATCGCAGATACAGGAATACATAGATTTTTACCGCTCGGCCGGAGCGCAGCACATCGCACTGCTATGCCGCGACATTCTGCATACGGTTGCCAAGCTGCAGGAAAACGGCATCGAGTTCCTGCGTGTTCCGGACGAGTATTACGACGAGATACCGAGCCGCGTCGGCGAGATCGACGAATCGATCGAGGACCTCAAACGACTCGGCATCCTCGTTGACCGTGACGACGAAGGCTACCTGCTGCAGATCTTTACAAAGCCGGTCGAGGACAGGCCGACTGTGTTCTACGAAATTCTGCAACGCAAAGGATGCAAGGGCTTTGGCAAAGGTAATTTTAAGGCGTTGTTTGTTTCGATAGAAGAAGAACAACGACGCAGAGGCAATCTCTAACAATTTGAAACCACAGATGGACACAGATAAACACTGATAAGAATTTGATCTGTGCGCATCTGTGTTAATCTGTGGTTCCTTGTTTTATGAAACTGAAATACCAAACAGGTTTTGGAAATGAATTCGCGACCGAGGCGGAAAAAGGTGCGTTGCCGGTCGGGCGTAATTCGCCGCAACGGGCGCCGCTTGGGCTTTATGCCGAGCAGCTTACAGGAACGGCATTTACCGCGCCGCGAGCTTACAATAAGCGGACTTGGACCTATCGCATCAGGCCGAGCGTTATGCATAGGCCGTTCAGATACGTTGAGAACTATAATTTCCGCTCGTCGCCGTTTGACGAAGTTATCACAACACCGAACCAACTGCGTTGGGACGCTTTGCCTTTGCCTGATGCGCCGACAGATTTTATCGACGGAATAACGACCATTGCCGGCAACGGCGATCAGTTTTCGCAGGTTGGAATTGCGGTGCATATCTATGCTTGCAACAAGGGCATGGGTGACCGTTATTTTTACAACGCTGACGGCGAGATGCTGATCGTGCCTGAGATGGGACGGCTTGGCATTTTGACCGAGCTAGGAGCGATGCAGATCGGTCCGGGCGATATTGCGGTCATGCCGAGAGGTTTGAGATTTCGCGTCGAGCTTGGAGACCGCCAGGCTCGTGGTTATATCTGTGAGAATTACGGCCAGCAGCTTCGTCTGCCCGACCTCGGGCCGATCGGAGCGAATGGCCTTGCCAATCCTCGCGATTTTGAAACGCCTGTCGCCTGGTACGAGGACCGCGATGCACCGTGCGAGATCGTTGCAAAATTTGGCGGCAATCTGTGGGCGTGTGAGATGGATTATTCGCCGCTCGATGTTGTTGCCTGGCACGGCAACTACGCGCCTTACAGATATGATCTTCGCCGGTTTAACACTATCGGCTCGATCTCGTTCGATCATCCTGACCCGTCGATCTTTACCGTGATGACCTCGCCTTCGGGTGAGGCCGGTGTTGCGAATTGTGATTTTGTGATCTTTCCTGACCGCTGGCTCGTCGGCGAAGACACGTTTCGCCCGCCGTGGTATCACCGCAACACAATGAGCGAATACATGGGCCTGATCTACGGCCAGTACGACGCCAAGGAAGAAGGCTTTGTGCCCGGCGGCGGCTCGCTTCATAACCAAATGTCGGCGCACGGCCCAGATCAGGATGCCTTTGACAAGGCTTCGACCGCTCGCCTTCAGCCGCAAAAGCTTGAGGGCACGATGGCATTCATGTTCGAGTCACGCTACATAATCCGCCCGACGCGTTTTGCGATGGAATGCCCGCAGCTGCAGAAAACTTACACAGACGTTTGGCAGAGCCTGAGAAAGAATTTTAAACCTTGAACACTGTTCGCGCTTCTGAAAATGCCGTTTTATAATCTACCTATAGATTTAATAGGAGAAATAAATGGCAATCAAAAGGACTTCAGAAGCAAAATGGAACGGCAGCATCACCGAGGGCAGCGGCAATGTGAAACTCGGAAGCGGTGCATTTGAGGGCGCTTATTCATTCAACTCGCGTTTTGGCGACGATACCGTAAAAACAAATCCCGAAGAATTGATCGCAGCGGCACACGCAGCTTGTTATTCGATGGCGCTGTCCGGCTTTCTTGGCCGCGGAGGCTTTCAACCGACAAGTATCGAAACAAAAGCCGTCGTTCATCTCGAAAAAACGGATGACGGTTTTGTAATACCTAATATCGACCTCGAAACCGTCGCCGATGTTCCAAATATCTCGGACGGTGAATTCCAAACTATCGCTAAAACTGCAAAAGAGAAATGTCCGGTGTCACAGGTCCTCGCCGGTGCTGAGATCACGCTCGACGCGAAGCTGAAGTAACTTGTCGGAGAAGCTATTAAAATTCACCGCGACGCCCGACAAAGACGAAGTTTCGGCTTTGCTGATGCGGCCGAAGCGTGCGACGCATTTGCTCGTGCTCGGTCACGGTGCGGGTGCTGATATGCGGTCGGCATCGATGCAAAAGATCGCGGAGAATCTTGCCTCGCGACGAATTGCGACGTTTCGTTACAACTTTCCGTTCAAGGAACGTGGGGCGAGCGGAGTCGATTCGCCAAAGGTCGCAACGGCGACCGTTCAATCGGCAGTCGCGGCTGCGCGCAAGATCGAACCAAAACTTGACCTTCTTGCGGGCGGACATTCGTTTGGCGGGCGGATGACGACGACGGCGCAATCCGAATCGCCGCTCGACGGTGTCAAAGGCCTCGTCCTTTTTTCGTTTCCGCTTCATGCGCCAAATCGTCCGGACAACGCGCGAGCCGCCCACTTAAGCGCGATAAAAATTCCGATGCTCTTTCTCTCAGGAACGCGAGACGCGCTAAATGATCTCACGTTATTTCGTCCGGTGATCAAGAAGCTTGGGCGTAACGCAACGCTTCATCTCCTCGACACCGCAGACCACGGTTACAAGATCCTCAAAAAGACTCGCGAGTCCGACGAAGACGTATTTGTCGAAATGGCGCGTGTTGTACACGAATGGGCAGATCACGCCTAAAGGCGTAACTCTTACGCAAACACTCGCATTTCAGCCTGCCTTTGCTGTATTATTAGCCAAATAAACGGAGGCGAAATATGGAACAAGCTGGGGCATCCGGCCTATCACCTGCACGGATAATGGAAACAGGCATGGCGTTTTGGCCTGCCAAAGTGTTGTTGTCGGCAGTCAAGCTCGGCCTATTTACCGAACTAGGCAAGGGTGCACTGACCGGAGCAGAACTTCAAGACGCTCTCGGGCTGCATCCGAGATCAGATCCCGATTTTTTCGACACGCTTGTCGCACTTCGCTTTCTCGAACGCGACGGCGAAAGCGTCGAAGCAAGATACCGCAACACTGAGGAAACGGCATTTTTTCTTGACCGAAACAGCCCTGCATTTATGGGCGGCTTTCTCGAAATGGCGAACGACCGGCTTTATCCGTACTGGGGTGACCTTGTCGAGGCTCTTAAAACCGGCAGACCGCAAAACGAAACAAAGCATGGCGGCGAAGGCGTTTTTGAGGAGCTTTACCGCGAACCCGCACGGCTTGAGCAGTTCATGGACGCGATGGCCGGCATCTCGGCAGGCAATTTCATGGCGCTTGCCGACAAGTTTGATTTTTCAAAATACAAAACGCTCTGCGATGTCGGCGGAGCGGCTGCGACGCTTTCGATGATCGTTGCGCAAAAACATCCGCACTTAACGTGCACTTCTGCCGATCTGCCGTCGGCGACGGCTATCGCTGCAAAGAAGATCGAAGCGGCCGGACTGACCGACAGAATTTCCGCAGTGCCGATCGATTTTTTTTCCGATCCACTGCCAAAAGCCGATGTCATCACGATGGGCATGATCCTGCATGACTGGAATATCGAAAATAAGATGATGCTCGTGCAAAAAGCCTATGACGCTCTGCCCGAAGGCGGCGCGTTCATAGTTATCGAAACGTTGATCGACGATGCGCGTCGTGAAAACGCGTTTGGACTGATGATGTCGCTGAATATGCTTGTCGAATTTGGTGAGGCATTTGATTACAGTGGAGCGGATTTTGACAAATGGTGTAAAGAGGTCGGCTTCAAACGCACCGAGGTGATCCATCTTGCCGGCCCGTCGAGCGCGGGCATCGCTTATAAATGATCTATGTGCAGAAACATCAAAACGCTTTTTAATTTTGATCCGCCGGCGACAACCGATGAAGTGCAGGCTTCGTCGCTGCAGTTTGTACGAAAACTGTCAGGTATGAACAAGCCGTCAAAAGCCAATGAAGAAGCTTTTTATTTGGCTTTCGAACGCGTCGCGGCTGCGGCTCAGGAAATGTTGAATTCGCTGGTGACAACCGCTCCGCCTCGCGACCGCGAGATCGAGGCTATACGGGCAAAAGAACGCGCCGCGAAAAGGTTCGGATAAATTATGGCCATCTGGAAAAAAGGCCGCGGGAAACTTGGCCCGCTCGACCCTCTGCTCGGCACTTGGGTCGCGGAGACAGATTCGCCGATGGGACGACTAAAGTGCACGCGCACATTCGCCAAAATGGGCGGCGAGGGCAAATTGATAACTCTCATTGCCGACTGGGATCTCGGCGGCAAGCACTATATTGAGCAGGCCATTTATGGTGTCGGCGATGACGGCAAGCTTGCATTCTGGTCGTTCACTTCTGATGGAAAACGCTCGGTCGGACATATCGCAGATGGAACTGACATTCACCCCGAAGCCATCAGCTTTGAGGCACAAATGCCGGCCGGACTTGCTCGAATGGTTTATTGGCCGGGCAATGACAAAACGATCAATTGGGCTGTTGAATCAAAAACAAAAAATGGGTGGAACCGCTTTACTTTGCATAAATACAAAGCTGCCTAGGAATCACAAAAGCTGCTTTTACCCTTGCAGGTATTCTCATCTAACCGCAAAATAGCGATAAATGGAAAAGAGCGATATCAAATGGATCATTCCGGTGGCAATAGTTTGTTTTCTTGTATTTACAAATGCGGTCGGCGGCGGGTTCGTATATGACGATAATCGTCAAATATTACGCAACACTCTGATCCAGGACAACGGCCTGCTCTGGAAGGCTCTTACATCCGATGTCTGGGCGTTCAAAGGCGACGGTTCTGTCGCGGCGAGTAATTACTGGCGGCCAACATTTACGCTGTGGCACATTATCAACTTTCGCCTTTTCGGATTGAATCCGGTTGGATGGCACATTACAAATATGGTGTTGCACAGCGGCGTTTGCGTAATGGCCTATGCGATGCTGCGGCGTTGGGCATTCAGCGCGATGACTGCATTTGCGATCGTCATCATTTTTGCTGTTCATCCAGTTCATACTGAGTCGGTTGCGTGGATCTCAGGATCGCCTGATCTGCTTTTCTCGCTCGCTTTTCTTGCTTCGCTTTGGTTCGCACAAAGTTATGCGGAAACCAATAAGAACAGCAAACTGTTTCTGGCAATTCTGCTTTATGCCGCAGCGCTCGGAGCAAAAGAGATCGGCATCATTTGTCTGCCTATCTACTATCTCGTTTTCATCGGCGCTGAAAATAAGAAAAAGAAACGTATCGACGCACAAACACCGCTGCTCGCCTTTGCTTCAGTGGCAATAATTTATTTTCTTTTGCGTTGGGGAGTTTTGCGCGCTATTTCGCTCCCGCCGGATGATGCAGTGAGTGTTGGCAATGCGATAATGAGCATACCGGCAATATTTGCGTTTTACATAAAGCAAATATTCTTTCCATATCCGATCGCTGTAAACTATCCGCTCGAACCGGTATCTCAGATCAGCGCGGCCAACTTTTTCATCCCGCTGATCGTCACCGCTGCGGCCTTAGCTGCTGTATTCTACTTAGTAAGATCAAATAGCCGCGGCAAACTTGCTGCTGCGATCTTTTTGCTTCCGCTCATCCCGGCAATGAACGCAACAGCGTTCATCTCTGACCAGATGGTACATGACCGCTATTTGTATTTGCCGCTGCTCGGCATGCTGATGCTCATTGTACCGTTTGCCGCGAAATTCCTTGATGAACGCTACATACTAGCCGCCTGCGCAGTTATCGCCATTGTGTTATCCGTTCAAACATTTATGTATAACCGCGCATGGGAGAACGACCTGGCATTGTGGTCGTGGACATCAAGCGTAGACGACTCCACGTTTTCCTCGATGCAGTACGGGAACGCTCTTGCCGAAGCAAATCGCAATGAAGAATCGCTAAACGCATATACTGCTGCTATCGAGAAAAGGCCGATGCCGCGCGGCTTTATTGGCCGCGGCCGCGTGTATTTGAAAACCAGACAATATGCTAAAGCTCAGGAAGACCTCGAAGCCGCCTCGAACTTCCCGCGCGAACAGATCGAAGCATACGCTCTCTATCAAGCCTACGAGGCTCTTGGCGTCGCTTACAGTGAGCAGAAAAAATATCAGGAGGCTGTGCAAAGCTTTACGGAAGCCCGCGAAAAACTGCCCATATATGCGGCAGCTTTGACCAACGACCTTGCGGTCATCCTTTACCAAAGCGGACAAAAGGACGCCGCGCTTCGTGAACTCGAAAACGGACGTGATCAGGCGAGAAAGGAACTTCTTCCGGAATCTAAAGATGTATTCCTGCGGCTCGGAATGCTTTATAAAGAGCTTGGGCGCAATGGCGACGCCAAAACTGCCCTGAACGAATATTTGGAACTGACTGTATCGATAAAGGACAAGAAAACTACGGCCAGCCGTAATCAAGCGACAAAGTTACTTGAAGCCCTCGATAAGTAGTTAACACGTTTTCAGAACACGCGGGATCAAGTCAAAAAGTGGAAACAAACGAGATCAAAGAACGCATCTTTTCAATAGATTTCCTCCGCGGCGTGGTGATGATGATAATGCTGCTCGATCATACCCGCGATTTCGTTCATGCAGGAGGTATGGCAGACCCAACGGATCTTGCAACAACAACGATCCCACTGTTTTTTACGCGTTGGATAACACATTACTGTGCACCGACGTTCGTATTTCTCTCCGGCGTCAGCATCTATCTGCAAAAGATGAAAGGTAAGCCGACCGGTGAGCTTTCATGGTTTTTGATGACACGCGGGCTTTGGCTGGTAGTGATGGAATTCACTCTAGTCAGGTTCGGGTTCGTTTTTAATGTCGATTACAGCTTTTTCGGTGTCGCTCAGGTGATATGGGTCATCGGCATTTCGATGATAATCATGGCCGGGCTGATCTATTTGCCGATGAGGGTGATCGCAATTTACGGCCTTGTACTTGTTGTTCTCCATAATCTGCTTGACGGCATTCAGGTTCCGCCCAATATCGCATTTGCAGGACAACCGCCGCCAGATGCAAGCCAAATTATTTGGATGATCCTCCATCAGCAGGGCGGTGTGCCGCTATTTGGCGGTGCGGCGACCGCATTTTTAGCATATCCGCTAATACCGTGGACCGGTGTTATGGGGCTTGGGTATGTTGTCGGAACAGTATATTCCTGGGACGCAGAGCGGCGGCGAAAGTGGCTGCTGCAAGCAGGAATTGTTGCAACTGCGGCATTTGTGGTCCTGCGCACGATCAACATATACGGTGACCCGTCACGATGGTCTTATCAGGAACGCGGCGGTGTTTTCACATTTCTGTCGCTGCTGAATACGACTAAATATCCGCCGTCACTACTTTACCTCCTTATGACGCTGGGCCCGGCGCTGATCATCCTGGCTCTAACGAACCGTATTGATGGAAAAGCAATATGGCAGCGCATTTGCATTTGCTTTGGCCGCGTGCCGATGTTTTACTACCTGCTGCAGTTCCCCTTGGCACACGGGCTCGCAATTGTCCTCAGCTATCTTGTGGGCAAGGACATTGCCTATTTCTTTATGAACTTTCCCGCGAACTTTGCGTCAGCGCCGCCGGATGCAGGATTTTCGCTTTGGGTCGTTTACGCCGTGTGGATCGCAGGGCTTTTCATTCTATATCCGCTTTGCTTATGGTGGGGAGATCTTAAGCGGCGAAACAAACACTGGCTGCTAAGTTATCTCTGATCATTCTTTCGCCTAGAAAAAAACCCGCACGATTTGTTATTGTTATTTTGACCTTTCAATTGAGTTCACAGTCTGTAAATGCGCGACAAAAAAAAAGACGAGCCTAAGAAAGATCTCTTTCTTGAACCTTATGCCGATCGTATCGTCCTAGGGCTCATCGCGCTTTGTTTCGTCGCCTTCGCCGTACACCATATTGTTGCATACGATGTCTGGTGGCAGCTCAAAGCTGGACAACTTGTCAGGCAGGCGGGATTTCCGACGACTGACCCATTCAGCTATGGATTTCCCGACCGAATTTGGACGGAAGTTCGATGGGGCTATTGCGTCGTCATAAGCCTGATATACGACTGGCTGGGACCTGATTCGCTGATCGCCGCAAAGGTTGCGTTCTTATCTATCGGCGGTTTTTGCCTATGGCTATTCGGCCGGCAAGAGGCCCGTTGGGCTGTAAATCTCGGATTGCTGTCCGCTCTGATATTGATTCATCAGCGTCTGATGATACGCCCGGAATTGGTTTCGTATGTTCTGCTTGCTGTTTATTTGCTGTTAATTCGACGTTTCCAGACGACAGGAAAATTCCATTGGCTTATCCCGTTACCTGCATTACAGATAGTATGGGTTAACTCGCATTCGATCTATATCCTCGGCCCGGTCGTCCTTTGGCTATTTGCGGGAGCGGAAGTGATCGACACAATGATGGGCCGGCACCAGATCGACGATGAAGATGAAAACACATCGTCTAGTCATATTAAGTGGTTGATCGTGATCTCCATAGCCTCTTCCTTGGCCTGTCTTGTTAATCCGTACGGGGTTAACGGAGCTTTATTTGCTTTTGAGTTATTTCGAGAAATGCAATCCGACAACGCTTTGAGCGGGTTGATCACCGAATTACGAAGCCCGTTTGTTAATCCAGGCTTGAGTCTTGCTTTTGTATCGTACTGCTTGGTCATTGCGATCTCAGGATTCGGATTTGTGCTTCGGCGCCGATCGCTCTCGCTTGGATGGTTCTTGCTCTGGGCAGCATTTTTGTATCTTTTCGTAATGGCCGAGCGCAACAACGCTCTGTTTGGGATCGTCGCCGGCGCATCCATGATGGTGAATTACGGCGGTCAGCCCATCCGAACTAATCTTGTCTGGATAGTTCGCGGAGCCTGCGCAGTTTTTCTCGTAGTGATGGTGCCGCTCGTTGTATCGAACTACTATTACCGCACCATCGACCCGGATCGAAGATTTGGTTTTGGTGTTGCGGAGCGTCGCGTTCCCATAAAGGCGATGGAATTCGTCGAAAGCCAAGGATTACCTAAACCGGTAATAACGGGAATGGGGGACAGTTCGTACGTGCTATTTAAGGATGGGCCGAAGAGCGTTTATGTTGACGGCCGTCTTGAGGTATATGGCCCGTCGGCAATTGCTGAGGGTGTTAAAACTTTCTCCACCGGTGAGGGTTTGCTCGAGTCCGTCACACGCCTGAATATATTCACACTGATCGCTCATATCGAGAGCGATAATGTTCTTGTTCAGCGGTTGATAAACGATCCGGCGTGGAGCGCAGTTTACTATGATGATTCTCATATCATCTTTGTTCGAAACGCTCCGTCAACACAGGACATTGTTCAGCGGCTTAAAATAAATTGGTTGGACCCGCAGCCGCTCAAGATCGAGACTCCTCCGCAATTCAGAAATGATCATTTTCTTACGGGAGTCTTCCCTTCTGTAGGCGAGAGCGGACCTGCTCGAACCCTCGGGCGATTATATTTATTGGCCGGAAATACCCAATTGGCGCAAACATCATTTGAGGAAGCTATCCGCCAATGGCCGGATGATCCACAGGTTAGTTTTCCGCTGGGTATTATGTATCGTGCACAAAAGCGCGAAGCTGAAGCCAAAAAGCTGCTGGCCAAGGTGCCTGATGAAATGTTCAAACAGCACAACAATCAGGTCTTTGCCGCCACGATGTATGAGTCAAATTACAACTGGCAGGCGGCAACCGATGCATGGCTTCAGGTAGCAAACCTCGGAGACAAGAGTTTTGCGGTTTATCAACATGTTGCACAGGCAGCTGTTAACGCGGAAAGATGGGATGCGGCATATACTGCGTTTGACGCGATGATCAAGATCAAGCCGAATGACATTGATCTGTTGAACAATTTCGGCGCTGTTGCCGAAAGACTGAATAAGGGGCCGGATGCAGTGCCCGCTCTAACTAGATCTCTTCAGCTAAATCCCGCACAAGCCGATGTCGCCACGCAGTTAGGAATCATCAAATTGAAACAAGGTGACGCGACCGGAGCCCGTCAGGCATTTGAACAGGCATTGTCGGCAGATCCGTCATTTCAGCCGGCGATCAGGCAAATGGAAAAACTTCGTGCTGCGCAGACGCCTAAATAGGGTACGCAGCTGAGGCTACTCCATTTCACTTTCGTCGATATCAAAATTCGCATAGACTTTTTGCACATCGTCATTGTCGTCTAGTGCGTCATAAAGTTTCATCATGGAACGAGCGTCGCCGCCTTCGAGTCGGATGTAGTTTTGCGGGATCATCGAGATCTCGGAAGCCTGCGGTTCGATGCCTGCGGCTTTTAACGCGTCCCCGACAGCTTCAAAATTATCGGGTGAGGTAAATATCTCGAAAACATCGCCTTCGTCCTGCATGTCGTCGGCACCGGCCTCGATCGCGATCTCGAAAAGCTCTTCTTCGCTCTTGGCGGCTTTATCGACGACATAATAGCCTTTTTTATCAAACATCCACGCAACTGAACCAGCTTCACCAAGATTGCCGCCGTTCTTTGAAAAAATATGACGGATCTCGGCCACCGTTCGATTGCGGTTATCGGTCATTGTCTCAACCAACACGGCGACGCCGCCGATGCCGTAGCCTTCGTAAGTGATCTCGTCGTAGTTTGCTCCTTCAAGTTCGCCACTGCCGCGCTTGATCGCTCGATCGATGGTGTCGTTTGGCATGTTTACCGCTTTGGCATCCGTAACTGCCTTGCGAAGCCGAGCATTAGAATCAACATCGCCGCTGCCGCCCGTGCGTGCCGCCACCGTGATCTCTTTGATCATCTTGGTAAAGATCTTGCCGCGCTTGGCGTCCGTCGCGCCTTTTTTGTGCTTAATTGTGTGCCACTTGGAGTGTCCTGACATTACTATTATCCTTTGTTATTGTGTCCGAACTTGAAAATATACCACGCTAGGTTTTGGCTTTCAAAACTGCGTTGAGGGCAATCGGGGTGACGCCCGTAACGCAAACTTGTTTTGATCTGGAGGTTTGGCCAGAAACTATCTCAACATTACTCTTAGAAATACCCAATTCCTTTGCCAACAATTTGACCAATTCCGCATTTGCTGCGCCGTCAACCGGTGGTGAAGTGAGCTGGATCTTCAACGCCCCGTCGTGTTCCCCTACGATCTGACTTCTGGAAGCTCGCGGCACAACGCGAACTGCAAATGTGATCGCTCCGTCCTTTTCGACAACGTTCATGATTTACCCGACCACAAATATCTTCAGGACCAATGACTGCAAAAAACTGATCAGCAGCAGCACGATCATCGCCGAAATATCAAACATTCCGATCGGCGGGATCAGTCGCTGAACCGGAAGCAGAATTGGGTTGGTCACTTTCATTACAAAGCCAAGAAATGTCTTTCGTGTAAAGACAAACCAAAATGAAATAAATCTGATAAAAATAAACAAGACCAAAACACTAAGCAGCCCGTAAAGCACAAAGCCGATAATGACTTTAGGATTTCCAGTCATGACGCCGCTGGTAAGACCGTCGATAACAAAGAATGTGTTTCCAATGATCTGCATGAAAAAAAAGGTCAAAATAAATCCGATGAACATCGTCAATAGCGGGGCAAGCCGAGTGTCGATGCGGTACATCGCAAAGAACCTTGCCGCAGGATAGACCCATTTTTCAGTGGCCTTTCGCACCTTAAAGCCAAATCTGCCAACCTTTCCAAACGGGTTTGGATCAGAGTAGTTAAATATCATTCGCAGGAGCAGCACGCCCAAAAAGAGACCGAAAAGCGACCAGACGATAATAAAAATTATTGGGTAAACTAAAGTCGAAAGCATAAAAACAAATATTAACCACAGAATAACGAAGGCGGACAATGATATGAATGACGACGTAGTTATCCGTGCTTATCTGTGTCCATCTGTGGTTCCATTTCTTTCTCCAAAAATAGCTGTGCCGACGCGAACAACAGTAGCACCTTCTTCTATCGCGACTTCGAAATCGTGGCTCATGCCCATCGAAAGCTCACCGTCTGGCAAAATTTCATCACGTATCGCCCTAAGTTTTCTGAAATACGGACGCGTCGTTTCAGGATCATCAAAAAAAGGGGGCAGAAGCATAAAACCTTCAAGCCGTAGGCATTTACACGTTTTCAAATAGGCAATGAGTTCCGACAGATCGCTCTGAGCAACTCCGGATTTTGTTTCTTCACCGGCGAGATCAACCTGAACAAAAACCGACATCGTTTCGCGTCCTTCCTCAATACAAATACGTTCCAGACGCTCAGCCAGTTCGAGCGAATCTAGTGATTGGATCACATCAAAAAATTGCACGGCCTTCCTGGCTTTGTTCGATTGCAAATGTCCTATCAGGTGCCATTCTGCGGCATCTCGGCCGATCTCGACGATCTTGGATTCTGCTTCTTGAACCTTGTTCTCGCCAAAAATGCTTGCTCCGGCCGCTATCGCATCTCGCAAGGTTTCTGCCGGATGAGTTTTGCTCACGGCGACTAGTTTTATCTCATCCGGATTTCGGCCGACACGCGCCGCCGCGTGCTCTATACGTTGCCGAATCTCAGTCAGATTTGTCTCTATATCGGAGGACACAACGTTGAATATACCAAATTGGGTACCGCATTCTTGAGTTTTGCAGGGCGAATTCGTATTATCATTGTTCGCCCCTTAACGCGGACGTGGCGGAACTGGTAGACGCGCAGGTCTCAGAAGCCTGTGGCCGCAAGGCCGTGATGGTTCGATTCCATTCGTCCGCACCATTTTTTGACAGGCATGCACGTTAGTAAGGGCGTAACCTGAATGTTGAAGGTTACGCCCTTACTGACGTGTAGGCTTGTGAAAAGCGCGGCTTTGCGTGAAACTTCTCCTAATGCGTTCCGAGTTCATTACTGCCATCAAGGCTAACCACAATGCCTTTGGGATCGAGCTTTCAGAGACCGGCATCGAACGCCTTGCCGATTACTATGAATTGGTTCAGGAACACAACCCGCTGCTGCATCTAGTTGGGCCAGGCTCACCCGAAGAGTTTGCCATCAGGCATGTTCTCGAATCTTTGATGCTGCTCGACTATCTGCCAAAAGGCGCAAAGTTCGCCGATGTAGGTACCGGAGCAGGCTTGCCGTCGATCCCGTGCTTGCTGGTTCGTGAAGATCTAAGGGCTATATTGATCGAATCGAAAGAAAAAAAGGCAGGGTTTCTGCGATCTGCTGTGCAGGCTCTAAGTTTGTCGGGTCGTGCGGAAGTGATAAACCGCCAGTTTGACGAGGCCGACCCATCGGACTGCGAGTTTGTTACTTGCCGTGCTCTTGATAAATTTACCGAAAAGCTCTTGCGACTCTTAAGATGGTCAAAGCAACGCCGGTCGTTATTTTTTGGCGGCAAAAATCTAAGTGAAGCACTGCAAAAACAAAGCATCAAGTTCGACCAGCACCTAATGCCTATGTCCGAACAGCGTTTCCTGTTTATTTTGCACAGATGACATTTTGCGGTTTAAGAAACCTTGTCTATTATTACTGCATCCAAACTCTGGACCACATCAAAAAATCCTAGGAGATCTTATGTTGCCAAACTGTAAAAGCCGTGTATTGCTGCCATTTGTTCTCATTGCCATTTTTACTTCTGCATTATCACTGAATGCCCAGAATGAAAGTCCGGCACAGTTAAAGGTCCGTGCCCGAGCTTTGATCGATGCCGCAAAGCTAACTGAAGCTCTGCCGCTATATGAAAGGCTTGTTCAATTGACCCCTAATGACAGCGAGGCTCACTTGTATCTGGGCTTTTCACTGATGGGCCAGATCGCAGTTTCAACTGATCCGGAAATACGCAAACAATTACGAATACGGGCACGAAATGCCTATATTAAAGCAAAAGAGCTCGGCGATAAGTCAGTTGCCGTTCAGGGATATATTGAAGGCATCGCCGCCGACGGCGCGGAACCGCAAGGATTCTCTGATAACGCCGAAGCAAATAAGCTAATGGACAAGGCTGAGGCTGCCTTTGCGACCGGGAAAATGGACGACGCACTTGCCTCCTATCAAGCGGCATTAAAGATCGATCCGCGTTGTTACCACGCAGCTCTCTTTTCCGGTGATGTCTATGTCCAGCAAGAGAATTTTGGCGAAGCTGAAAAATGGTATCAGCGCGCGATAGCAATAGACCAGTACAGAGAGACTGCTTACAGATATTCGGCAACGCCGCTGATGAAGCAGCAGAGATTTGAGCAGGCACGCGACCGTTATATCGAAGCGTTTATAGCAGAGCCGTATAATAATACCGCGATCGGCGGCATCGCTCAGTGGGGCCAGATAACGAAGACAAACCTCGGCCATCCAAAAATTAGCATCCCTGAAATTACCGTAGGAGCTGACGGCAAATATAACGCCAACATTTCCATAAGCGCGGACCCGTCTGACGGGTCACTAGCCTGGGGTAGTTATGTAACGACACGCGAAGAGTGGCGCAAGCAGAAATTTGCGGTAGCATTTCCGAGTGAAAAACAATACCGGCACAGCCTTAAAGAAGAGGCTGATGCACTGCGAAGCGTGATCACATCGGCAAAGGCTCTCAAGCCCGCGAAACTTAATCCTCAGATCGCCAAACTCGCAGAGTTAGATCAAAGCGGTGTACTCGAGGCTTTTATCCTAATGGCAACGCCAGACAGAGGTATTGCTCAGGATCATGCCGCTTACATCCGAGCTAATCGTGACAAACTTAGACTGTATGTTATGAAATACGTGATCGAAAATAAATGAATGCAGGCGAACTAGTCCGTCACGCCTTATTGACTAACCTGAAGCAGATTGTAAAGGACGTATTTGAGTCCGGGAGCGGGTTCCATAAGATAGGCCCCAACTTTTAACTTGATTTCGTCGTCATTGACGATCCTTTCAAGGGCGGCACGGCTTATTTCATAAACGAGTTTTTCGCGCATATCGTCGCCGTCCGTCGAGCTGGTTCGTTTTGCCTTGCCAATGACCATATCCTTTCCGCTGCCGGTGAGAATAAGGTTGTTATTTGTAAGAAAACGCCATTTCTTAGCCGTAGAGACCATGCTGAATACATAGGTGCCGGTTCTTGTATTTCCTTCTCCCTGCTTGTAGAAGTATGAAATATCGACCGAGGTCTTCTGGTCCCACTCAATCGATGTATCCAATTCTCTGACATTCAAAAAGGAAGTGCCGATATAACCCCGGCGAGTGACAGGATCATAACCATTTGCGAGCGCACCAACATTTCCAAGTGAAGGATTGCCGCGTGGACGTGACGAAAGCTTGCGGCCCACGACAGTTGGTGCAGTTGGCCACACAGCTGGTTTTAGCAGTTCCTGCAGCTGTGCCCGTTCTGTGCGAAATTCCCATGCAGGCTTTAAGCCAGGAATCGACCATACACCTAACTTGTCATTTTTTGCTGCCGTCTCAAGCGAAGCATAAAGCTCAAACTCAGTCTTTTCCTGGCCCGATCTTTCCCTTGGCGTGTGCCACGCGGCGCCGTCGCGCAGCAGTTGTTGGCTTATATCAAGATTTCGGACTGTTACTTGCCCAATTGTACGATCGTTAAAGATGGTCTTGGGTCGATATTCGATAGACTTTCCCATCAAAAGCGTCCGAAGATGGGCTTTGACCGTGTCATGAAGTTCCTGGGCAGGTTCCGGCACTTCTATGTACTGCAATTCCACCTTGACCTGTCCTCCCGGGACAGCGACAAGAACTGTTTTGCCATCGATCACATCGATCACCTGTCCGGCGACCGGAAACTGCGCGGCACCCGAAGCGGCAAACAACGAGATCGAAAAAAACGCGAAAATTGACAGAGCAATGATTCTACACATAGGGATCCTCTCTAGCGAACATCAAGGTCGTATTCCCGCAGCCGCCGGTAAAGCGTTGACGGAGAAATACCGAGCAATTCAGCCGTTCTTCCTCGATGCCAGCCGGTTTTTTCCAGTGCGCCGATGATCTGCTGACGTTCCGAATCGCGCAGGTTCGTCGGCGACGCATTATGAAAAGTATTAACAGCAGCACCCTGCGGTACGTTGTAGCTGACTGACAAGATGGGCTTTTCTGTGCGAAAAGCGATCTCGGGCGGCAGTTCGCGCGGCGTTATTATTTCGTTGTCACACAACAGAATTGCACGTTCGAGGCAATTGCGAAGTTGACGGACGTTGCCTGCCCAATCGAAAGCAGATAGAGCTTCTATCGTGGCAGGCGACATTTCAGGTGCTTGAGATCCGGCAAGTTTGTAAAGCAGATGCCGCGCAAGCGGTTCGATATCCTCACGTCGATCACGCAGCGGCGCAATATTTATCTCAAAGCTATTTATGCGATACATCAGGTCGTTGCGGAAAATGCCGTCGGCTACAGCCTGGTCTTTGTCGCGATTCGTCGCCGCGATCAATCGCACATCGATCTCAACTTTCTTTACTCCGCCAACCCGGAAAAACGATCGTGTCTCCAATGCGCGGAGCAATTTCGACTGAAGCGGCATCGGCATTTCCATCACTTCGTCAAGAAACAGCGTTCCGCCGTCGGCTATCTCGAACAAGCCCAGCTTTCGCGCTTTTGCACCGGAAAATGCTCCGGCTTCGTGGCCGAAAAGCTCACTTTCAAGCAATGTATCCTGTAAAGCCGCGCAGTTCAGATCGATGAAAGGCTTTTCGCTGCGAGTGCTGAGGCGATGGATCGCCTGGGCGATCAATTCCTTGCCCACTCCCGATTCACCTGTGATCATCACCGACGTATCCGACGGTGCCACGCGGTTGACGAGCCTCAAAGATTCCTTCATCTGACGCGATTCGGCAACGATATCCGGTAAGCTGTGATTGGTTCTGGCGATCTGAGCGCGCAGTCTCTGATTGTCTACTTTCAGTTGCTGTTTGTCTGCGGCGGCGGTTACAAGCGCCGAGAGTTCACCGATCCTGTAGGGCTTAGTTAGATAATCATAGGCGCCGAGCTTCATAGCTTCGATCGCGCTTTCGACCGTCGCCTGCCCTGTGAGCATTATCACCTCAGGCGGATTTTGACTTTTCTCACGGGTTCGGCGCAGCAACGCCATTCCATCAAGCCGCGGCATATTGATGTCGCACAGCAGAACGTCAAAATCCTGCTCCTCAAGCAGTTGCCATGCAGCTTCGCCGTCCTCGGCGCATTCGACGTCGTGGCCTTGGCGCGTAAGTTCTTTTTGCACCACCAGTCTAAGATTTTTTTCGTCGTCGACAACTAACAGTTTTGCCATTTTTTTGATGGGATCGATAGCGGCCCAAAGAAACTAGTCGGCCACCGGAAGGAAGATGCTGAAGGTCGTCCCTTTTCCTACATTGGACCGAACACTGAGACGACCACCGTGTTCAGAAATGATTCCGTAGCAGACAGCGAGGCCGAGGCCGGTGCCTTTTCCGACTTCTTTTGTTGTAAAGAACGGCTCAAATATCTTGGACATATTTTCTTGCGGAATGCCTGTCCCGCTGTCCTGCACCTCTATACAAACACGATTTCCTTTCGCAAATGCACGAAACTCAAGCTTGCCGCCGTCCGGCATCGCGTCAATGCCGTTTGTCGCAAGAGCGATCACCGCCTGTTGAATTTGGCCGCCATCGGCGTTTGCTTGTGGCAGATCAGATGCAATATCGACCTTGATCGCGATGTGTTCGCCGCGGTTCTGGTGAGAGATAAGATTGACTGCGGACCGAACGATCTCGCCAATGTCGATAGATATCCGTTCTCCCGCTCTGATACGGCTGAAATCAAGCAAACCGGTAGTGATCGTCTTACAGCGAAATGCCTCGCTTTTGATCAACCCCATATATTCCGAGAGATCATCGACGGAATCGGAACCTTCGAACGCACCTTCATCTATGCGTTGCTCAAGAGCCTCGGAACACGCGGCGATGGTAGCAAGCGGATTATTTATTTCATGAACGATACCTGCAGCCAAACGACCAACTGCGGCGAGCTTTTCCGCGCGGCTTGCCGCCCGAACGGCTTCAACACGAGCAGTCACGTCTTCGCCCACCGTGATGACGTGTGTGACCTCATTGGTTTCGGCATTTTTCATCGGGACTTTGCTCACGAGCCAATGTTTGGCGGATCCATCTTCTGCGGCTGTCTGCTGCTCGATGTACTCGATATTTCCGGTACGGAATGCTCTTTCAAACTCCTGCCGGAGGCGTCCCTGCGGATATTTTTCTAACACATCAAAAACGTCACGCCCAATGGCAACGTCGCGCGGGAGCCCAAGAACACCGACCTCGCGATGTCGGTTCCAAGTGACGATGCGGTAATCACGATCAACCACATAAAGAGAAACCGGAAGAGCGTCGAGAACTGCCTCGGTAAATTTCCGATGCTCTTCGCGGGCCTCGTTGACCGAGTTGTGTAATGCCGCTCCGTAGTGAGAGGACAAATTGATACTCATCGCTGCGAGCTGGGTCGCGGCTTCGATCAATTTTGCATTGTGTTCGCTCAGATCGTGTTCAGACAGAAAACTGCAAACGATCGCTCCTCTAATTTCACCGTTTGAGTGAATTGGCGATATGTACTCGAGTTTGTGTTCGCCATCGAGCAGGAATTCGCTCATTGTTTGTTCGGAATAAGAGACCTGCGGCGGCATAAATGCCAGCCATTTGTCGAATCTTTCCTTTCGTAAAAATCCGGCGTCCATCTCGCCGCTTGCGTCGAATGCGCAGCTGATGAGCCCAATATTTTCCAGCTCGGCCACAAAGGCGCAGGCATCTGCATCAACTGCTGACCGAATGGCTTCGGCAACTCGTGAAGCGACTTTTTTCGGATGTACCGTAAAAAGCAAACTCCGCCCGAGCTCGGAAATGAACTTCAGGGCGTTTAGGTTGTCGTCCGCGTGCGGCGTCGCAGGAATAGGCCCGGCGTCTTTTTTCGGCGGCGAAGAGGTTAGCATTAGTTTGGTCGCAGCCGGTGTGAATCGGTGCAGAATTTCCGCTGGGAGAAGGAGAATGATCGAATCGAGACTTAGGAAGCCTCTCTATCAATTAAAAACGAATTTAAACATCTTGTCAACAGATTTAACCATCCAATTCGTGTTGACAGCAAGGTTTTTTGGGAGAAAAATGAATTTGATGAATAATTTCAGCCCGAAAACCGGTAGATGCAAATTAATGGTGATCTCGACGATATCACTGGCGATTTTGCTGCTGTTTACCGGCAAATTAAGGGCTCAGGAGACAGTGGATAAAACTGTCGCAGTGGTTCGAGACAGTTCGAGATACGAGTTGATCACATATTCCGACCTCTTATGGCAATTAGCTCTTCAGCCCGGCGTGCCGCTCGATCCGCCGCGATCAGAGGACTTGAATCAGGCACTTCAGCTCTTGATAGACCAAAGACTTTTCGCACTTGAAGCAAGAAGGCTGCCGCGAATTGATCCCTCAGAAGCCGAGCTCAACGAAAAGATAACCGACACAATTTCCTATTTTTCTTCGCCTTCAGTATTCGAGTCCCGTCTCAAAACCGTTGGTTTTGATTCGATAAAGGACCCGGCTTTTGAGGAGATAATCAAACAGCGTGTCGCGATCGACAAGTATGTGGATTTTCGTTTTGGCTCATTCATAGTAGTGACTGCTGACGAAGAAACCAGTTATTTTCGCGACATATTTGTGCCGAATTTTCGACGAAATTCACCCGGCCAGCTAATGCCGACCCTCGACGAAATGCGAAAAAGCATCAACGGGATCTTAACGCGCCAAAAAACCGCCGCCGGCATCGAGAGATTTCTTGACGAAGCAAAGCGTCGAACGGAGGTCGAGATATTGATCGAGTTCTAGCCGCTCAAAAAGCTCATTTATGTAATAAGGCCGTACGATGGATTTCTATTTTTTGTTGTTTTCGCTTTTTGCACCGCGGATCGTGATGCTTGTCTATTTGTTTTTGTATCCGCAATTATATCCGCTGAATAGTGTTCCGGAATGGGCCGATCTGTTGCTTGGCATATTCACTCCGCGCATTCTGATACTGATCTACATTTATCAAAACATGGGCTATGACAATATTTGGTTTGCCGCCCATTTGATCGTGATGATCCTCGCGTACTTTGGCGGAGGCCGCGAGACGCGCCGCCGCCGCAGGCGGGGCACAGCTGATAACTAAAAGTGTTCAGTAGAGAACTGCCTACTTCTAATTAGCTGTCTTGACCTAACGGAGTCTGAGATTTATCATCATAATTCGCGTGCCGGAGTGGCGAAATTGGTATACGCACCAGACTCAAAATCTGACGAGCTTCACGCTCATGTCGGTTCGACTCCGACCTCCGGTACCATCTGAATCAGTAGTAAGTTAATAGTGGAAAGTAGAAAGTGGGAGGAGAGGCCACTTTTTTCTTTTCACTTTTTGCTTTTTGTGCGACACTACTTTCACTGGGGGTGATATTATGATAAATAATTCAACAGAGGTAGTTACACTCTAGACGGATCAGAGAGATCTTATCCGGAAGTAACAAGCGGCACGTTATTAAAGCGTGCCGTTTTAATTTTGCACTTCGCGCGCACAGAATATTTTAAGATGCTGATCTCGGAATTTGATTACGAACTGCCGGCGGAACTGATCGCTCAGGAGCCGCTGGTGACACGTGCAGCTTCGCGGATGCTGGTCATTGATCGTGCTTCAAGGTCGTTCGAGGATAGTCGGTTTGCCGATCTGCCGAAGCTGTTTTGTAAAGGCGATGTTCTTGTTCTCAACAATACGAGAGTTTTTCCGGCGAGGCTTTTTGGCCGGTCAGAAACCGGCGCTAATGTTGAGATATTTCTCGTAAAGAAGACCGGGAGCGATATTTGGGAGGCGCTGGCCCGTCCGGCAAGGCGTCTTCGCGCCGGTAAGCGGATCGTCTTCGGCGAACGATTGTCGGCTGAGATAGTTGAAAAAACTGAGGACGGAAAGGTTTTGGTGCGCTTCAACGCGGACGGCGATCTTTATCAGATCTTAGAAGAGCTCGGCAAAACCCCGCTCCCGCCTTACATCAGACGCGAGGCAGACGCCATCGACACCGACCGTGAACGCTACCAGACAGTCTTTGCAAAGAACCTCGGAGCGATCGCCGCACCGACGGCTGGACTTCACTTCACGCCAGAGATACTTAAGACCATTGAGGACATTGGGGTCACGGTTGTCGAGATCACGCTGCATGTAGGGTATGGGACTTTTGAACCGGTTCGCGTGAACGATCTCAGCAGCCATAATGTTTCGGCTGAAGCCTACGAGATGGCTGCTCAAACTGCTGAAGCTCTAACAGCGGCCAAGACGGACGGAAGACGAATTGTCGCGGTCGGCACGACGACGACGAGAGCTTTGGAAACTACGTTGGCGAAATACGCGGGATTTGTTGCAGGTGCGCACACGGCGGATCTGACGATCACACCGGGCTACAAGTTCAAAGCGATAGACGCATTGCTGACGAATTTTCACTTGCCAAAAAGCTCGCTGCTCGTTTTGACTTCCACCTTTGGCGGCCACGAACTTATAATGAATGCTTACAGACATGCGGTCGCGATGCAGTATCGTTTTTACAGCTATGGCGATTGCATGTTTATTGTCTAGTGAGTCTATGGCGGTATTAGAGACGATTCGCAATTTCTTTATCCCGGCATTTTCCGCCGAGCCGGAGGTCGTTGTTCCCGCACCTCCGTGTGAGTATGCGATTCGCCCTTTAACTTTGGATCATTTGCAGGAGGCTCTGAAGTTGAACATCAGATGCTTTCGCAACGGTGACAACTATACAAAACATACATTTGAATATCTGCTGAACGAGCCACGGACGTTGAGTTATCGCATGGTTACGCCTACGGACGAGATGGTCGGTTTCGCCTTTGTAATGGTCAATGAAAACAACGCTGCGCATCTGACGACGATCGGCGTCGCTCCGGAACATCGCCGCCGTAAGATCGCTGCGAAATTGCTCGAACACGTCGAAGAATCGCTTCGACGTAAAGACATTGGAACAGTAATGCTAGAGGTCCGCATTAGTAACACAACAGCTCAGGACCTTTATCGTTGCTCCGGTTACACCATAGTCCAACGCATGGGCAAATACTACAACAACGGCGAGGATTGCTTTTTGATGATGAAGGCCCTCATTTAAGAAGAAGTCTAAGGTCTAAAGTCCAATTTACACTGGACGTAGGCTTTGGACATTGGACATCTGACATTGAAACTCAAACTACCCAGAATCTACCCGATCACTGATGTTCGAATTTCCGGCATTTCGCACGCCGAACAGGTCAAACGACTGATCGCGGGCGGAGCTTCATTAATACAGCTTCGTGAAAAACATCTAAGTCCGCGCGATTTTTATAAAGCCGCCGCCGATGCTATTGAGATCGCAAGGCCGCTCGGTGTGAAGATCATTATTAACGATCGTGTCGACATTGCATTTACCTTAAAGGCAGACGGTGTACATCTTGGCCAGGACGATATGCCTCCGGATATGGCTCGGTCGATACTCGGCAATAATTCCGTGATCGGGTTTTCAACGCATACTGTCGAACAGGCTCGCAACGCGTTGAAGTTCCAGATCGACTACGTTGCCTTTGGACCGATCTTTCCAACCAAATCCAAAGCTGATCCTGATGATGCGGTCGGACTAAACGGATTGCGTGACGTGCGAAAGATCATCGGCGACCTTCCGCTCGTCGCGATAGGCGGCATAAACGAGGAAAATATGCGGTCTGTTATCGAATCAGGATCTGATTCCGCCGCGATGATCGGTTCTGTTGTCTCTGATCCAATGAAAATTGGAGCCCGAATGAGCGCTTTCCTTCAAATGGCCGAGAATGTTTAGCACTGTTCATCATTCTTAAAAATTGTCTTGCATTCCAATATTGAAACAGCCATAATAATTATTAGCGGCATCTTCTACTAACGCCGCCGTCTAGGCTCACCCAGACACAGCCCTCCTTTTTGATACTAACTTCCGGGAGCAACCCAAATCATGAGCTTGCTTGATGTAGCACCCATTATTGAGCAGATGCTGCTCATTTCCGAAAATGTCAGCGACCTGAATTTTTCCTGCGGCCAAAAGCCGCAAGTCGAGATCAACGGTGTTCTTTATCCGGCATCGCCGATCGGCCTGGGCAAACTTTCTGCCTTTCAGACCGAAATGATCGCGATGTCACTCATACGCGATAACCCGGAGGCAGCCCTGCATCTGGCAAGAACACAAACGGCCGACCTGAGTTATGCATTGCCAGGCAAATGCCGTTTTCGTGTAAACATTTTCCAGCAGCGAAACTCGTTTTCGATCGTAATGCGCGTCATCCCGCACGAAATCCCGACGTTTGATGCTCTTCGTTTACCTCCGCAGCTTGCTGATATTGCCGATATCAGAAACGGCGTCGTATTGCTGACCGGGCCTACGGGATCAGGAAAAAGCTCGACTCTCGCCGCGATCATTGATCGGATCAATGAGACGAAAGCTTATCACATTGTAACGATCGAAGATCCGATCGAATTTCTTCATAATCACAAGAAGAGCACGATCAACCAACGCGAAGTTGGTGCCGACACAAAGGACTTTGCGTCTGCTCTGCGTGCGGCACTTCGCCAAGCGCCGAAAGTTATTCTCGTCGGCGAGATGCGAGATCTGGAAACTGCTGAAATTGCATTAGAAGCCGCCGAGACCGGCCACCTTGTGTTGTCAACGCTTCACACTATCGACGCTTCAAAAACTATCGACCGCGTCATCGGCCTTTATCCAAAGAACGAGGAGCGTATTATTCGGACGCGTCTTGCTCAAACATTTCGATACATAGTTTCACAGCGACTGATCCCGACCGCGGACGGAAAAGGCCGTATCGCGGCTTGCGAGATCCTCAGATCCAATCCGCGAACGCGCGAATATATTGAAAAAGGCGAGACCGAGGGCAAGACGCTTCTCGACGCTATCCGCGACGGAGAACTCGACGGTATGCAGGATTTCGATTCTGTAATACGTGACATGATCGAAAAGAAACTCATCACAATGGACGACGGACTTTCATTTGCTACGAATCAGAACAACCTTCTGCTTCAATTAAAGGGACTTTCGTCAACCGAAGATTACGCAAACGCGAATCTCAACAGGCCTATGCCAAAACCGATGATCCCGCCTTCGCCGCCGCCTGAAAACCCGGACTCAGTCTTGAATATGATGGAATAGCGAGTGACTTATGATTATAAGATGTGATAATTGCTCTGTTTCTCTACAATTGGACGAATCAAAAATTCCAAGTGGCAATTTTTCGGTTCGCTGTCCGCGATGTCAAAATCTGCTCCGCGTCCAGAAGGATGCATCGGGAAAAGGCCTGTCGACCGTTGATCAGTTGACCGCCAGCCAACCTGCGGCGTCAACCGGTGAAGGGGCTCAGGATTTTGCTGCAAAAGAATCGGATCTACAGATCAACAATGCCCTGCGCTCGCTGCTGCAGGCTCTGCAGACAGGGACCAACACACTCGCGCCTGACGACGAGATGAACGAAAAACCTAGACGCATTTTGTTATGTCTGGGACAGAATAGTGACGAGGCTGCGAAGGTGCTCGCAAAGGCTGGTTACAAAGTTTATGTCGCTCAGACCCCTGCGCAGGCAAACGAACGACTTCGGGACGGCAAAACAGAATTGTTGGTTTTCTCGCCGGATTTTGCTGCTGAAATGGGCGGTTCGGCGATCATTCAGCAGAAGGCAAACGCAATGTATTCTTCGGAACGTCGTCGTCTTTTCCTGATCTCACTCGAGGACACCGGCACGACCATGAACGCCCACGACGCGTTCCTGCGAAATCTGAATCTCATTGTAAACACACATGACATGCCGCAAATGCCGCTAATACTAAATCGAGCGATCGGCGATTATAACGACCTCTATCGTAACTACAATAACGCAACGAACGCTGCTCCGATCTAAAGGTAAGAGGCTTCACATGAGGGCAAGTTCGCAGACGAGCATCTCGATCTGCAACCTGGCGCCGACAGGGCCGCTGCCGCCGCTTGAAGTTTTTATCGCAAGATCGGTCTTGGCGAGAAGTTTGAGCGCCCGCGTAAGGCTGCTCATGTCGGCGCGCCTTGCCGCAGCAAGAAACGGCTCCTGATCGCTATATCGAAGCTTTGCGGCATTTGCGACCTCTCGACGGTCGGCGCCGCCCGACATCATTTCTTTAACCATCAAAAGACGCCGGTAATTATAAGAGATAAGGCCCAGCAGCGCCAGGGGTTCACCGCCGTCGTCGAGAATCTTTTTCAGAACGGCGAGAGCCTTTGATCTGCGTCCGGCAACCAGGTGATCTGTCAGGTCGAAGTTACTTAGTTCACGTGAATTTGGGACGAGAGATTCTATCAAACTCGAGGTTATGGTTTTGCCCGGCAAAACTGCAGTTGCTAATTTGTCGATCTCATTGGCCAGGCGACGCACATCCTGGCCAACCAGCCCGATTAAGTGGCGCAATGCCGGCTCATCGATCTCAGCTCCGACATCGTTGATCTTGTCGCGTGCCAACTTGGTCAATTGACCATCATCTAAAAGTGAAAATTCGACCGCAGTAGTTTTCTCGCGAAGGAATTTACCCATTTTCCGTACGCCGTTCATCTCGTCCGCGACAAAGATCACAACAGAATGCGTAGATGGGTTTGTAAGGTAGGCTGACAGAATTGACTCGTGATCCTCTGTGATCGTGTCCCGGACACCGGATGCAGAGATCCGAACGTCGGTGAGGCGAATAACGCGACGCGTTGACATCATCGGCAACTGCTCAGCGGCCGAAATAGCACGCTTTAGATTGTCTTCTGTATTCAGGCTAAAGCTTGTTTCGTTAAAATCCCGAAGATCGCCCTCAGCGAATGCAAGATTCGCGATGGTCTTTACCGCTAAGTCACGAAGGTGCGTTTCCGGTCCAAACAGCAAATAAACCGGCGCGATCTGGCGCCTTCTAAGTTGATCCCGCAGATCGTCTCTAGTAAGAACAGCCATAAATTCCTGATGCGCGTAGGCAAAGTAATAAAAAATTGCTGTTAGTGTTTTTACGACTTTGCATCTTTGGCTTTTTGTGTTGAAAATTCTATTTCTTTTCCTCTTTCACGCCGATGCCGTTTATGAAAGCAGACACGGCCGACTCGGCAAAGGCTCGGGCCATTCGTTCCACGGCTGGATCTTCCTCATTAAAAAAAGATCGCGGGTCGGACGAAAACTCAAACGAATCGCGGAAAATGAAATTTTGATTATCGTAAAGAATTTTGTCTTCTTTCAGGTCGCGGATCGTCACAGCAGTTACGATCGTGACTTCATACACACGTGCTCGGCCTTCACTGTCGAGTAGGACACCTGAAAAGCTGAAATCGCGTATCGTTCCCTCCAAGACGGCGTCGGCACCCGTTCGGCTTCCCTGCACTTTTAATCCGTTTCCGCGGCGAATGATCTCACGGCTCACTGCATCCGTAAAACGGGATTCGACACGATAACGCAGTCCCTTCGGCTCAAATTGAAATGCGGGAACGGCTACAGTTTTTATGTTCTTCGGAAGGCCTGAGTTCGTAACGGGTTTATAACAATCCGTAAAACCTGATGACAACAGGAATGCAAATACGATCAGCGATAGACGTAAATATTTCATCTCGATCATTATTTCAGACGGCCTCTAACTTGGCAGTGACCTTGATAGCTGCGACCGTTTCTTTAACATCGTGAACTCGAACTATCTTTGCGCCGTTCCTTATGGCGATCAACGCAGCAGCTATGCTGCCACCCAGCCTTTCCGACGGCGGAACATCGCCGAGGATCTTTCCGATAAAAGACTTTCGTGATGCACCCACCAGCATTGGATATTCTGGAAATTCGCTTATGAGTTTATCAAGTTTTGCGATCAATCCTAAGTTCTGCTCCGGGGTCTTGCCAAAACCTATGCCCACGTCGAGAACAATTTGGTCATCTTTCACGCCAAACGAATGGGAAATGCCGATCGCCCGTTTAAGATCGGCTGATATTTCGGTGAATATGTCATCGACCGGCGGCTGTGAATGCAGCGTTTCAAAACTGCCGCGTGAATGCATAAGAATAAGTCCGGTTTTGCCGCGAGTCGCGGCCTCAGCCAAACGCCCATCAAATCTCAACCCGGAAATGTCGTTAATGACCTCGGCACCGGCATCGACGGCTTGGTCAGCAACCTCATATTTGGTCGTATCGATCGAAACAACGGTATCAAATCGTTTTGCGATCGCGGCGATCACCGGTACAACTCGTTCAATTTCTTCGTCTGCATTAATCGTTTTGCAGCCCGGCCGCGTCGACTCACCGCCAACATCAATAATGTCGGCCCCCTCGTCGAGCATCTTTTCTGTTCGTTTTAGGGCCTCATCGACAGACGAATGTTTGCCTCCGTCTGAAAAGCTGTCTGGCGTTACGTTCAATATCGCCATCACAAGCGGCCTGTCTAACAAGATCTGTCGTCGAGATGTTTGCCAATACATAAAGTGAGAGCGGAAAGAAAAAGTGGAAAGTGTTTGTCTCTACAACCACACTTTCCACTTTTAACTTTCCACTTTTAGTTTTCTAGGCCGTTGCCGGATTATTTCCTGTGATAGGAGGAAGAATCGGTTTCTTGAACGGATTTTTCGATTTCTCTTCCGATTCTGACGAACCGCTGTCCTCGGTAGTCGGAGAACTGTTGCCATCGAGCGGCAGTCCGGCCACGACGCGACGGATCTGGACGCTGTCAAGCGTTTCATATTCGAGCAGTGCTTCAGCGAGCCTAATAAGCGTATCACGGTTTTCGTCGAGTATTGTTCGTGCACGTGCGTACTGATCGCCGATTATCTTCTGAACCTCTTTGTCGATCTTGATCGCGGTATCCTCGGAGTAATCGCGATGCTGAGCTATTTCACGGCCCAGAAAGATCTGCTCTTCCTTCTTGCCAAAGGTCAGCGGGCCGAGGTCGGACATTCCATATTCGCAAACCATCGCGCGTGCGATCTCCGTCGCCTTTTCAATGTCATTCGCTGCGCCGGTCGTGATGCTGCCGATAAATAGATCTTCTGCAATGCGGCCGCCCATCGCCATAGCTATCTGTCCGAGCAGAAATTCTTTGTTTGCACTCAGTCGGTCTTTTTCCGGCAGATACATCGTCACACCAAGAGCCATGCCGCGCGGGATGATCGTTACTTTATGGACCGGATCAGAATTCGGCACTTTAAGGCCAACTAACGTGTGGCCGGCTTCATGATAAGCGGTGATCTTTTTCTCCTCGTCCGAGATGACCATGCTCTTGCGCTCAGCGCCCATCATTACCTTGTCTTTGGCGACCTCAAAATCGGCCATCGTTACGACCTTTTGGTTGTAACGGGCTGCGTTGAGAGCCGCTTCGTTTACGATGTTGGCAAGGTCGGCGCCGGTAAATCCGGGCGTTCCGCGAGCAATGAGGTTGACTTCAACCCCTTCGTCAAGCGGTATTTTACGGGTGTGTACTTTCAAAATGCCTTCACGTCCGCGAACATCCGGCCTGCCGACCACAACACGGCGGTCAAATCTTCCGGGGCGCAGAAGCGCTGGATCGAGAACATCAGGGCGGTTTGTCGAGGCGACAAGTATCACGCCGTCGTTCGATTCGAAACCGTCCATTTCCACAAGCAACTGGTTCAGCGTCTGTTCGCGTTCATCATGACCGCCGCCGAGTCCTGCTCCGCGATGACGGCCGACCGCATCGATCTCGTCTATAAAGATAATGCATGGAGCATTTTTCTTGCCTTGTTCAAAAAGGTCGCGAACACGCGAGGCTCCAACGCCGACAAACATCTCGACAAAATCCGAACCTGAGATCGAGAAAAATGGAACGTTCGCTTCGCCCGCAACGGCCTTGGCAAGTAAGGTCTTGCCGGTTCCCGGAGGGCCAACCATAAGCACACCCTTAGGGATCTTACCGCCAAGCTTTTGAAATTTTTGGGGATCCTTTAGAAATTCTATGATCTCCTGAAGCTCTTCTTTGGCCTCGTCAACTCCTGCGACATCCTTAAAGGTCACTCGCTTTTGCTGATTATTAAGAAGCTTCGCCTTCGATTTGCCGAAGCTAAGAGCCTTGTTGCCGCCGGCCTGCATTTGCCGTAAAGTGAACGCCAAAAAGCCCATCAACAGAATGAACGGCAAAGCCTGAATAAGCATCAGCCAGCCCAAACCACTTGATGGCGGCTCAAGTTTGACGATGGTGTCAGTATCTTTTGCAGCAGCAAAGATCTGATCGCGAGTCGAATCGCTGGTATCAAGTTTTGCGCTGAATTTGACATCGCTCTTGTTCACCATTTCGAGGGTGTCCTGCTTTACAGTGACCTCCTTGATGTCTTTGTTTTTGATCTGGGTCAGGGCGGCGTCAAACGACAATTCCTTTGGCAGTGTTGTCTGGTTTTTTTGCAAATACCAGACAAACACGAGCGCGCTCGAAATTATCATTAACCACAACAGAACTTGTTTTGCCTTAGAACTCAATTTATAGCCTCCAAAATTAACTTCCTTCTCGAAAGTTATTAACGCAATATGATGAAACAATGCTCTAAAGCGTTGTTCCTAAGCATCGCGCAATGCGCACGCCCCTAACTTATAAGTTTAGATGCCGGAACATCAATTTTCAACCTTATTTTCTTCATAACACAGCTTGCCGCCCGTCTTAATGACCTTACCGCCGGGCAACTCCGCGGTTTTACCGCTCTTTTCACTAAAAACCAAACGTTCAATGGCCTGAATATGTTTCAGTTGCAATCGCCTGGTATTTCCACGATGCTGCCGCAGCCACGAACGCAGAGTTGTGTAAAGATCAGGTTTTGCAAGGGTTTTCAGTTCACTCAAGCTAAGATAAGCCTCGATCGCAGTAGATCCGGAAGGTTCGATGACGCCCTGCATCAACGAGGCAGTGTTTGCGAGCGTCACGACGATCTTCGGATTCATATCTTCGAGGAGCGGCAGCAGTATTTTTCTTATCTGGACCCGCTTGAATGCCGTGTCTTCATTCATTGTGTCGTAACGATATTCGATGCCAAGATCGTGGCAAAAAGCTTCGGTATCGATTCGCTTTGCCCACGTCAACAATGGACGAACAAGTTGGATAACGTCACCGTTGTTCTCAACCAGCGGCCGCACCGAACGCATTCCACACAACCCATCAGGCCCGCTGCCGCGAATGAGGTTCAGAAGAAAGGTCTCGGCCTGATCGTTTATAGTGTGACCCGTCAGAACAGCAAAAGCATTGAGATTTTTTGCAGCATCGGCAAGAAACTTGTACCGCGAATCACGAGCGTTTTGCTCAAGATTTCCGTCCGAACCGATCTTCTCACGATGCAGGTCAAGTCCGATACCCAATTCGGTTGTAAGGTGCTTCACGAATTGTTCGTCCACTTCACTCTCAACACCTCGTAATTGATGATTAAGATGCGCCGCGACTATCTTAAGATTCAACTTTGAGGCCTTTCTAAGTTCATTCAGCCCGAGCAAAAGACTGACCGAATCCGCTCCACCCGAAACAGCTACAACAACGGTTGCATCCTCGAACGGTAATTCGAGCCGACGCCATTCGGTGATAAGATTTCGGACAAATTGATGCACGAGAAGATTTTAGCCCACGAAATACACGAAATACACGAAAGAAGCCGCTTTTTAGCGTTTCGTCTATTTCGTGGGCAATGTCTATTCGGGTTGATACGCGACACGCTTCTGAATGAGCATCGTCAATCGTGCTGTGCAAACGAGCTTGCCTTTGTCATTGGTAATGTTGATCCCCCAAAGGCCGATCGTCCTTCCTGTATGGATCGGCTTTGCCTCGACCGTGATAATGCCTTTGCTCACGGCTCGTAAGTGATTGGCATTTATCTCGATGCCAACGGGAGTGACCTTTGTAAGATCGGCACCATCCACAACGCCGAGAGAAGCAGCCGTTTCGCATAGATACATCGAAACCCCGCCGTTCATTATCCCGACATACTGATGCACTTTCGGTGTAACTTCCATCGTCAGAACGACGCGGTCGGCGGTCGCAACCTCTATCTTTACGCCAAGGAATTGCATGAGTTCGTTTTCGCCAGTCTTCCTAATAAGTTCGCTTTTATCCATTATCTAAATTCTATCTTATCGCCGTCAGGTCGCATTGACCTCGTTCAAACAAAATGCGAAAACTTAAATCATGGACACGAACACAATAAAACTTCATCGAGTATTTAAGGCTGCTCCGGAAAAGATATATCAGGCGTTCATCGACCCCGAAGCCATGGTCAAATGGCTGCCACCGAATGGCTTCACCGGCAAGGTCGATCATGTCGATGCCCGAGTCGGCGGCACGTACAAAATGTCGTTCACAAATTTTGGTAAAGGCATGGCGCATTCGTTCGGCGGCAAGTATCTCGAACTCGTTCCGGGCGAATTAATAAAACACACAGACAAATTCGACGATCCGAACATGCCCGGTGAAATGACCGTGACCATCACGTTCAAAAAAGTGATGGTCGGCACCGAGGTCAACATCGTCCAGGAAGGCGTTCCCGCAGTCATTCCCCCCGAAGCCTGCTATCTCGGATGGCAGGAGTCATTGAATTTGCTTGCTTTGTTGGTAGAAGCTGATATTCCGGATTAGGAGGTTCGGTCGGAAAAAGTATGGAAGATGCTCAAAAACCATCAACCTTAAATTTAAGGGTTAGTCTTGTTATAGCCTTTTTAGTTTCTCTGGTCGCAGCTCTGCTGAGTTGGTACGTTTTCCTATCAGAGTCTTCTGCAAGAATTCGCTTTTCTTTATGGGTTGGTTTTTGCTGAATATTGTTCCCGCATTTTTTTCAATGCTTGGCGGTCACGCCGGAAGTCTTAGTATCTTTGTTTTGGGTACTGCGTTTCAGTGGTTTTTAATCGGCTGCATAATTACGAGAGTAATCGCCGCTCGTCGAAAGTGATCTTTTTCTGCCAGACTAGCCCAAATATCCTCTAAACTTCTCCTTCGTCGCCAAGTAATTCGGAAAAAGTTTTGCTAAGTCTTTACTGCCGATGTGTTTATAGGCGGCTTCGGCAAAGATGTCGCGGAAGTCGGTGGTGACGTCGAGGTCGCGGCCTTCGTAGAGTTTGTCTGATTTCAACCCTTTCCAATCGCCGTAGACTTTCCCGCCTTTTACCGAACCACCAAGAATGAACATCGCATTTGCATGTCCGTGATCGGTGCCGCGAGAACCGTTCTCGCGCGCCGTTCGGCCAAATTCGGACATCGTGATGAGAACAACATCGTCCATACGCTTGCCGAGATCGGTGCCGAACGCTGCGATCGACTGTGCAAAGTCTCTCAACAGATTGGCAAGCTGTCCGCGTCCATTACCTTCGTTGACGTGCGTGTCCCAGCCGCCTGCTTCAGCAAAGGCGACTTCGAGGCCGACGCCTGCTTTGATAAGCTGTGCGATCTGCATCAGCGAACGTCCCAAAGCCGAATTCGGATAAATGGCGCCGTTCTCGGGTTTGTACTGAGCCGGATTTGCTTCTTTCAAAAAGTTGACCGCTTCAAAAGTTTCCTTACCAGTTTCGCCAAGCGTGTCCTTAGCGTTCTGCTCGTAGAGGCCCTCAAAACCGCCTTTCATCGATTGTGAATAAATGCCTGCCTTGACCGCAAAGTCAGCAAGGTTCGTCATCGCTACCGAAGGCGCGCGGCCATATAGCGAACGCGGCAGTTGCTGCGTCATCGACACGGCCCGAAAAGGCGATTCGTCTTTTGACGCGGCGCCTTGCAGAACGCGGTTGAGCCAGCCGTCCTTCGTGCCCTTGTTGCCAGGCGTGCCCGATTCCATATAATCCTGCGCGTCAAAATGCGAACGTGTGTTGTCGGGGGAGCCGACGGCATCGACTATCGCTAGGCTTTTGTTCTTCCAAAATGGTTCGAGTGCTTGAAGGCTCGGATGTAGTCCGAAATGTCCGTCGAGGTCGACAGCACCGTCAGTCTTGCCAGGCTTTGGCACGGCGATAGTTGGGCGCAAATTGTAATATTCACTCTCACCGTGAGGCACGACCATGTTCAGCCCATCAACCGCACCGCGCTGGAAAATAGTGACAAGAACTTTCTTCCTACCGTAACCGCCTGTGAGAGTCGCCGCGCTCGCAAACTGATGCAAAAGATCCGGCGCAGCAGCCATCAACCCAAAGCTCGCCAACCCGATGCCGCTAGATCTCAAAAAATATCGTCTATCCATATACACACCTCGCTGTCAACGCATTAGACGCTTTGAAAAGTGTAATGGTCTAAACAGATGACGAACCCACAAGTTATCTTCCGTACTCGTCGCCGTACTCGTCGGCATATTTTTCGTAGCGTTTGATCAAGGCAATGTTCTTCTTTTCGATGTCGGTCAGATAGCCTTTGATGTCGACGGTGTTCGGCACGTACCAGTCCTCATTTTCAAACTGCTGGCGCAGGTGCTTTTTGTTGAAGCAGTAACCATGGCGGGCAAATATCTCATTTCGCATAAACTCGAGATCTTCTTTCATCAGGTTCTCAACATCCGCCGCTTTCAATAGCCGCTGTGATGACTCGGGCCAGTTGCCGACATTTGTTCGATACTTAAATTCTTTCCGCTGCAATGTATATAACTTCTCCGGGCGCTTCGTATCGTTGGCTTTCCAAGTGCCGCTAAGTTTGTTCAAGTCAGCATCATCGATGCTGAAATTAAAAACGCCGTCATCTTTGTGGTCGCCGGGTTCTTTTCCGACAATTTTGTAGACGCCATTTTCAATCGTGAGAGTTCCGTCAAAAGGCCGGTCATTACCGCCAACAATGCTGCGCCCCGACACCGAAGTGTCGTCCACTTTGGTTATCAGCAAAGTTATCTTATTATCGCCAAATGCGCCGACGAATGAACCGAGGATCTCTTGCGCTTTGCTAGCCGCAGGAGCCTGGGCAGACTGTGCCTGACTGGACGCCACTGCCGTAGTAGCAGTGGTGGTATCATCTTTCGTAACGGAATTTTTGCTGGCACTCTTTTCCATGTTGCAGGCGAGAAGACAGCAGGCGAGCAGTGGCATGTAGATAAGCTTTTTCATGGCTAAAGGTTTACTAAAAATCAGGTTTTTTTTCAATGGCATCAGCGCTTTCAATGCATTTATTTTACTGGCACTCGCTTTTTTTACATTCCTGATGGCCAAGATCACCATTGCCTACATTCCTTACAATACTGATATCGGCTTTTTGCAGATCAAGCAGGAATACATCGATATCGACCACTGGCGGATCGCTTTCTTTGTTCATGTGTATGCAAGTATGTGGGCTCTGCTTGCAGGATTTACTCAATTTTCTACCAAGATTCAAGATTTTTATCCCAATCTGCATCGCACATTTGGTTATGTGTACGTTGTTGTTGTTTTACTCGTAACCGGGCCCGCAGGGTTGCTGATGGGTTTTTACGCCAACGGCGGGCTTCCGTCAAAGATCTCATTCGTCGTGTTGGCGATCGGCTGGATCACTTTTACTGCCATCGCTCTCGCAAAGGCAAAAAACGGTGACTTCGCTGCGCATCGAAGATTTATGATCCGAAGCTACGCACTCACCCTTTCCGCCGTAACATTGCGTGCATGGAAATGGTCGATCACCAACACAGTCGAACTGCCGCCAATGGATGTCTATCGCGCAGTAGCGTGGCTAGGCTGGGTACCAAATCTGGTCCTTGCGGAGTTGTTGATAAGGAATGTAATGAAAAAAAGACCGCCTTTTGGAATGCCAAAAGGCGGTCTCTGATCATGTTCGAAAGACTGTTTTGCCGTCAGACTGAAACAGGCATTTTGCCGAGCTTTTCGTCAATGACGACATCGTCGAATTGTTCTTCTTCCGTCGAGCCTGACAGAGCCGTTGTCGACGAGGCTCCACCTGATATGACCTGCGTCAGTGCATCGAAATAACCTGTACCGACAAACGCCTGGTGCTTTGTCGCGCGATAACCGCTGATCTCAGACGCGAATTCCAGCTCCTGCAGTTCTGCGTAGGCCGACATCTGGCGTTCACGGTAACCTGTGGCCAGTTCGAACATCGCGTGGTTGAGCGAGTGGAAGCCGGCTAGCGTAATGAATTGGAATTTGTAGCCCATCGCTCCAAGTTCTCTCTGGAATTTTGCGATCGTCTCGTCGTCGAGTTTCTTTTTCCAGTTGAACGACGGCGAGCAATTGTAGGCAAGCATCTTGCCGGGATATTTTGCGTGAATAGCTTCAGCGAAAGCGCGTGCTTCGTCTAGATCTGGATGCGATGTCTCGCACCAAACGAGATCAGCATACGGCGCGTATGCAAGCCCGCGTGAGATCGCTTGCTCGATGCCCGCGTTTACATGGAAAAAGCCCTCGACAGTTCGCTCGCCCGTGCAGAATGGTTTGTCGTTATCGTCGATATCCGACGTCAAAAGATTTGCTCCGTTTGCATCCGTTCGTGCGACAACGATGGTCGGCACACCGCAAACATCAGCTGCAAGTCTAGCAGCAATCAATTTTTGAACGGCTTCGCCGGTCGGCACAAGAACTTTGCCGCCCATGTGGCCGCATTTTTTTGCCGAAGAAAGTTGATCTTCGAAATGCACACCGGCCGCGCCGGCATCGATCATTGACTTCATTAATTCGAAGGCGTTGAGATTGCCGCCAAATCCGGCTTCGGCATCGGCAACGATCGGGGCGAACCAGTTGATGCCGTTCTTGCCTTCGGTCGAATAGATCTGGTCGGTGCGCATCAAAGAGTTATTGATCTTTTTGACGAGTTCAGGGACACTGTTCGACGGATAAAGACTCTGATCAGGATAAGTCTGGCCAACGGTATTTGCGTCCGCCGCAACCTGCCAGCCGCTGCAATATATCGCCTGCAATCCCGCCTGGATCTGCTGAACTGCCTGCCCGCCGGTCATTGCGCCGAGAGCATTGACGAAATCGGTAGTTTTCATCGAATTCCATAACCGCTCAGCTCCAAGTTTTGCGAGTGTGTACTCGATCTTAACCGAGCCGCGGAGTTTTAGGACATCTTCCGCAGTATAGTTGCGAACGACGCCTTCCCACCGCGGATTTGTCGCCCAATCCTGTTCCATTGCTTTGATCTGTTCTTTATTTTTCATAGTGTCCCCCGAAGTTGAAGTCCTTTTCTCAATACCAAGATCTCAAATTTCACATCTAAAATTCCTGCTTAACTCGGATCAAATTCCTCATTCAGTATCATCTGTTCGCTCACACGGCGAGCTTCGGTATAACGCTCTTTTTCGCCAGCCGTGTCCGGCAGATTGCTGAGTATCTTTGCGAGTTCCTCGTCAAAGATCCTGCTGACAAATTCTGGCGTATGCTCAAATGCCGCATCGCCGTCCATGATCTTTACGGTTTCGCGGTGCCTCATTCTTTGAGCGATCATCAGTCGATAGATGCGGTCCGTCGCGAGGTCTTCCATATAGCCGTCAAGGAGCGAAGCACCTCTGCCGCTCAGCACGCCGTGGCGGTAACGGATAACGGTCTTTGCGGCGGCACGTGTTCCGTCTACAGTGTATTTACCGATACCTGTGGGCAAAGGCCGCAAATCGGGCGAAAGTGATTGCCCTTCAAAGCGGACAAAATTTTGATTTGGGCTTGGAAACTGGGCCACCGCAATTGCGTTCTGATCGGGATGCCCTGTCCACGCACCGTCCATTCCGACACTTGCCTCATTGCGTTTATCAACCTCGAGCGTTCTCAATGCCCGCTCGTTAAGCTCAACGTCCTGCCGGTTCGGAAACAAAGCCGTCATGCCGCCAATAGCCAAAATGCCGCGTTTGTGGCATACCTCGACGAGCAGCCCGCGCAGATTTTGAAAGAAAGGCACGTCCGACGGAATAGTGTTTCTGTCCGGCAACACCCATTTCGGATCGTGGAGGTTGAAATGGATCAGGCTTGCCATGTAATCCCAACGGCCCAGATTCAGGCCAACGATATGATCGCGGAGCTTATAGATAAATTCCTCGGTTTGAAAGGCAAGAGGATGAGCTTCGACCAATGCCATGCATTTGATATAGCCCTTTTCCCATCCGAGTCTTGCTTCGAGCGTCTGGAACAGATCGCGCCAAAACAGAGCTTCCTCGGCCGATTCAGATTTTGGAATGTAAAAGCACAAATTGTGCTTTAGCTTTGCGCGGTCAACACTAAAAGCAATTCGCGCCGCATCAAAGATCGAAGCTGACATCAATTCATCAAAAATGCCTGCTTGATTCAAATGCAGCCCACGCACACGCACCCATATCACCGTAGAGCTATCGTTGATAGCAACTTCGCATTCGCGTTTCTGATCAAAATAAGTTAATTCGCCGTGCAGTGCGGCTAGAGAATTCGAAATGCCGCTCTCGAGGTTTTCCCAGGTGTTCGCCATCGAATCTTCGAGGTCTATCATCACGCCGGGAGCACCGGAATTAAGCATTTTGACGACCAGCTCCGCATCATCAGCCGGACCGGTCATCTGATTGCGCTGATCCGAGCACCAATCCGGGAGAGCGACAAGCCAATCGCCCTGCGTTGCTTCACTAGGTGCGAGATAGCCCGGCAAATTGCCTTTATGGGCCTCGGATAGAACCTGATGCCGTTTTTTTACCAATTCCCGTTGACGAGGGGTGAAATTTTCGTGCAGTTCGGCCAAAAGGTCGTATAAACCCTTGGGCAGATCGGCTTTCGCCGCGAAATTCGCCGGTGCCTGGTTGATCCGCAGATCGGCCTTTAGTTCTAAGGTAGCCTGTGTCATCTATTGCTTCGTTGTTCTATATGATGAACAGCCGTATTTTTCCAGAAGGTTTAGTTTATGTGAGCATAAATTAAGCGAATATATGTTGTAAATACTGAAAATATTGTGTGTTCGGGATATTGAACATTATTTCAAACTATGGAACAATGCTATTTATGTCAGAAATTACATCAACCGCCGTAGAACGGGCACTTTCGATAATGGAAATGATCGCGGCCAGCAAAAGTGGCTTAAGCAACTCCGACTTAAGCCGGAGATTGAACATCCCCAAAAGTTCCGCAAGCTACATTCTTCGTGTTCTGGAACGGCGAGAGTATCTTCGGCGGGACACCGAAGGCAAGTATCGTATGGGCTTGAAACTAATGGATCTGAATGGGGGTGCGATTCCCGGCCTTGATGTGCGCGATGCGGCAAAGCCCTTTCTCATGGAATTTCTTCAAAAATGCCCATTGCCTGAAGCACACGTCGCAGTGCTGGATAACGGGCGTGCCGTCTACGTCGAAAAGGTCGAGGGCCAAAAGAGCTTTATCAAGCTGGACATTTGGGTCGGGCACCGCCTGCCGGTGCATACAACGGCTATCGGCAAGATCCTGGTCTCGTTTCTACCGGATTCAGAGATCCTAGCGATATTAGATCTTCACGGCATGGAACCAAAGACCCGGCGTTCGATAACCGACCCCGAGAAGTTCCTGCGCGAAGCGGCTCGGGTCAGAAAATACGGTTTTGCGGTTGATGACGAGGAAAATGCGGAGGGCGTCCGCTGTATCGCGGCCCCAATTTACGACGCTCGAGGCTCGGTCGTGGCTGCTCTGGGAACCTCCAGCATTATTCAGCACATAGATGAGCCCAATTTGCCAAAAATTGTCGGGCTGCTGACAGAAGCTGCTGCCAAAGTTTCTCGAGAAATAGGATATTCCGTTACGAGCCATTCTCAAGCATCTCTAGAAAATTCGACAATGTCGGCGGAAGCGGGACGCTGAAATCCTGCCTCTCGTTTGTTACCGGATGAGTGAATGACAGTTTTTCCGCATGCAGGAAAAACCGCCCCATTGATCTGATCGCATTTCGGATATTAGTATCGGCAACTGTGTTGTCGCGGCCTTCGTTATAGATCTCGTCACCGACAATAGGATGGTTTATATAGGCCATGTGAACGCGGATCTGATGTGTTCGGCCGGTTTTGATCTCGACATCGAGCAGCGTGAATTTGGCATATCTCTGTCGCACTTTCCATAAACTGAGAGCACTACGACCGTGAGTGGCGACCTTCATCCGTAGACGATTATGCTTGTTGCGGCCGATCGGAGCCTCTATCTTTCCTGCATTCGTGTCCGGCGAGCCGTGAACAAGTGCAATGTAACTCTTATACACCAGACGCTCGCGAAACTGCTCCGATAACGCCTCGTGAATTTCATCCGTCTTTGCTACGACAATCAAACCCGAAGTGTCTTTGTCCAGGCGATGAACGATGCCGATCCGAGCTTCCGACTGCTGGCCGCTGACCGCGGACTGCTCAAGCTCAAAATGATATGCGATCGCATTCGCCAGCGTTCCGCTCTGCACACCGGCGCCGGGATGAACGACCATTCCGGCCGGTTTGTTTATTACGGCTAGATATTCATCCTCAAAAACAATGTCGAGTGGGATGTTTTCCGGCTCAAATCTGGCGACCGGGACTTCTATCAGATCAACCTCTATCTCGTCACCCTCGCGAACCTTGTACGAAGGTTTGACCGCCGCTTCGTTGATCAGAACGTCTTCGTTCTCGATAAGGCGCTGAAGACGCGAACGCGACCACCCATCGATCCTTTCCGCAAGAAAAGCGTCGAGACGTTTTCCGGCATCCTCAATGTTCGCCCGTAGTTCAATGATATTAGATGAGCTTGTAAACAATACAGTTAGGCTTGGGGTTTCCACAACCAATTAGTGGCCGCCAACAAAATCGATATAATCTTTCAGCAATTGCTTTAATGAATCTGGCGACGTTGGAAAAATTGCGCTGTCCGCAAACTTAATATTGAAACGCGACCCGAACCTGAGACGAAACTGATTCCTTATTTCGTCCTCCGTAACTTTTCGATCTTGGGACCCTGTTTTTTTATTCATTTCATTTTTCTTAGTTTTATACCGTTCATACTCGAGATCGCGCCTGAGTTGTTCATTGCTCGGATCACGGTTGATCATACTCTCCGTCCGTACTTCGGATTCACTTTTGACCTTTATCGATGAAGGTATTGCTGCATTTGAAGAAGAATATGGAAATTTGCTCCCATCAAATCCGCCGCCGTTGAGCTGAATTACGATCATTCGGTTTTTGACTTCAATTTTCGTAATAAAGGAAGTCGCGTTAGATACGATCGCGGTTCCGTTTTTTCTCAATCGCCTTTCATAACTTTCTTGAGAAATTACAACATTATTATTATCGACCACTAGGTCGACGCCATCCTTTGTTGCGGGCATTGGAATCTTTACGATCACCCACCTTTTGTCAAAAGCCCTCTTTAATGCGGTAACATCCTTGTTACCGCTTTGAGCAATCGCCGGGCATACAAATAAAAACAAGACAACCACGCCAAATATTAGGTTTTCATGAGTTTTCATTCGTTCGCTCCTCGGCACCGGGTTTTATGATCGTGTCCGTGCGCGTCAGCCTTAAGATCATGAATATCGCGGCTGTGAAGGCTACGAGTAAACTTAACATCTGCGACGTGGAAAGCCCCGTAAGGGAAGTAAGACCGAAAAGGTCGCCGCGAGGATCGTCGCGGATAAATTCGATGCAGAATCTGACGATCGAATAGATGATACCGTAAGTAATAAGGACCTGGCCGTCAAATTTCTTTCGCCTGTGCAGATAAAACAAAAAGGCGAAGACAGCCAGCATTATGAATGATTCGTAAAGCTGGGTTGGATGTAAATGTATGTCGTTGCCATCAGGGCCGTAGATCGGAACGCCCGTGTATTCGTGGCCAAGCTCGGTAAAATGCACGCCCCACGGCAGCGTGGTCGGTTTGCCCCAGCAGCAGCCGGCCGAGAAGCATCCTTGACGGCCAAATGCTTGTCCTAAAGCAACGCCGGGAGCAAATGCATCAGCGACCTTCCAAAACGGAAGTTTATAAAGCCGCACAAGAATTACAACAGCAAGAAAGCCTCCAAGCAAACCGCCGTAATAGACGCCGCCGGAACGCAGAAAATCAAGAGTAAATATGTTGACATTGTCTTCGACGAAGAACATCAAAATCTTTGACCCAACAAGCCCGCCGACCAGCGTC
>CAZGSC010000009.1:0-38882 GCA_964528325.1 uncultured Chloracidobacterium sp.
GATATCTACACACGCCTCGAACCCGACGGCTCGATCATCCTGATCCAAACGCGCTGGCACGAAGACGACCTCGCCGGCCGACTATTGCGCGAATCACAAGAAGGCGGCGAGCAGTGGGAAGTGATCTCGCTTCCCGCCTTGGCGGAAAGCAGAATTGAAAATGGAGATTTGAGAATGGAAAATGAAGAAATAGCGGATCCGGCTTCCAATTTTCAATTTTCAATTCTCAACTCTCAATTACCGGCCGACCCTCTGGGACGCATTCCCGGCCAGGCTCTCTGCCCCGAACGTTTCAACGAACAGACACTCGAACAATACCGACGCAAGCTCGGCAGCTATTCGTTTGCCGCGCTTTACCAACAGCGGCCCTCACCTGCCGAAGGCGGAATGTTCAAACGGGCATGGTTCAAGATCGCGGGCTTCGCGCCGCCAAATTTGAAATGGAAACGCGGTTACGATCTCGGAATTTCGAAAAACTTCAGTGCCGACTACACCGCATCGTTAAAGACCGCATTCGACGACGCGGGCGATCTTTACATCGATGGCGCTTACCGCGCGCGTATCGAATATCCCGAACAGCGCCGCTACATCCTGGGACGCATCAACGCCGAACCCGGCATCGATCACGGCGTCGAGCTTTCGGCAAACGGAAATGCGGTCATTCAGGACCTTCGGCGTGAGAAAAATATCCAGGGACGCACGCTTCGCGGTATAAAAGTTACCGCCGACAAGCTCACGCGTGCTTTGGGCTGGCTCGCCCTTGCCGCAGAGGGACGCGTGCACTTAGTGCGCGGCGCATGGAACGACGAATTCATCGACGAAGCCGCTGCTTTTCCGCAGGGTAGACACGACGACCAGATCGACGCCGTGTCATTAACGGTCCAAATGCACCGCGAACAAAAAGGCAGATCGCATGGATTCACCTGGAAGGAACTTTATGGCAGATAGAATTATCGGCTCAAAATATCAAAAGCCTGCAGCTTACTGCCGTTCGCCGAATACAAAAGATTCGACGTTTCGTCGGTCACAAAGGACGCATCAGGGTCGGACGCGAGAATATATCTCGCATCTTTACCCGTGTGAACATTCACACCGACGAGGCCTTTTCTATCAAAAGGTTTCTCGATGTCGGTGTAGTAATACATATAGTTCGAGCGAAGTTCGGCAATGCGTTTGCGGCGGAGCAGGTAATCGCCAAAGCGTTCCATCTGCCGCGCCGGATCGAGCCGGTCAAAGATGCTTTCCTGAACATCGGCGCGCGACGGCGTCATACGCGGAAGAGACATTCGTGATCCATTGTACTTGCCAAGTAAATTTGGCGAATTCGCAGCCGAACCGTATGCGTAGAACCGTCCGGCAATATAGTTTCGAGCAGAGTTGCTCGCAAGCGTCGTCAGATCGACCGAACCAAAGCGCGTTCGCAGGCCCGACCACCGAAACGAGTTTGCCGCACTCGCGAAATTCAGCCCTGTTCGTGCAAAACCTATTGCCGATGTCGCGATGCCGCCGTAACGAAAATAAAGCGCTGCCGCACGAAGAGCAATTCCGGCAACAATACGAAAAATGCCTCGGCCAGGAGGCGTGTGACGCGCGCGCCATAGCTCAGGAGCCTTCGAGTCGCGAAACGAAAATGCAGCTATCTCATTTCTGCCGCCGACAACGGCTTGTCCGCCTTCGTTCAGCAAAACGAATTGAGCCTTGACTATTTTATGATCGCGTTTGGCAATACGTTTGCCGTTTCGCGCGTCGAGCGTGATCAGATCGTCTTTGTCAGCTATGAGAATTGTGTTGGTATCGGCAAATACAAAATTAGTGAGGCCTTTGTCTGCGCCTTTGTATCGCCACAGCGTCTTGCCGTTCTTTACGTTGATCGCTGACACACCGAATGGGCCTTTTTCTTTCGGTTCGCCGTCTTTCAATTGCGTAAATTGGCCGCCCGTTCGCACATACAGAATGTCTCCGACAATTGCCATCTCGGCGCATATTCCGAGATCGCTCGCTTCCCAATCCTGCTTGCCTGTGCGGCGGTCAACGGCGCGGATCTTCCCTTTGCCCGAAACAAAAATATGCGTGTCGTCAAAAACCGGATCGGCCTCAGTGAGAGCGAGGCCGTCTTCGTTGATCTTAAATTTTTCGCGCTCTTTTTCTTTGCCGGTGCGTGCGTCGTAAGATGTTGAGCCTTCGTAAAACAGAAACAGCCTGCCGTCGAGCAGCAGCGGGGCTCTGTAGTTATCTAGCGTGTGATCGATGTCGCCGGTTTCGCCAAAACGCGAAGGCATCATCTCGATACTGTTATCGAGATCGCGTTTCCACAGTTCGTCACCGTCCGAAAGCCGCAGCACATGAACGACCGGCTTTCGTTTGAAATTATCGTCGGCCTTGCCGCGTGGATCTTTGACAAGCACAACCGCGATCAGATCGTGTTCAGGATCGACCGCGAGCTGCATCACATCGCCCTTGACCTTTTCGCTTTCCCAAATGCGGCTGCCGGTCAGGAGATCAACAGCCTCGAGACGCGACTTACTGCCGAGGTCGCGCGAAAACAAAATGAGGTCGGTGTTCGGCACAGGCGTTACAGCCGTTTCATTTACCTTGCCGGTCTCGCGACGCCAAATGCGTTCACCGCTTTTGCCGTCGATTGCATAAAGGCTCTTTTCAGTTCCGGCGAGAACAATGCCGAAATCTGTCGTTTGATAAGAGCGAATTTTAGAATCGAGATCAGACTGCCAAACCGATTGGGAAAAAGACGTCGTCGCAAAAAGGTACAGAATGCACAGAGGTAAAACAAATGCTTTCATGCTCCTATTTTAGCTCTTATTGGGAAGTTCGGGAATACTCACTGGATGCGATAAGCCTTAGCTTTCCACACGACGAAAACCGTGCCGCCGAGCGTGTCGGCGATGTTTCGCAATCCGCTGTCGAGCTTTTTATATTCGTTTGTGTTGCGGCGAACGTTGATCGTCGATTGGTTGTTGTAAGCAGAGTCGTACCAGGCTCCGTCGCGGTTAGCGAATGTCTTTCCGCTGACAACGCGTGTGACGGACATCTGACCGATGTTCGACTGATTCATCTGATTCTGCTGCGAACGCATCGGGCCCGCAACTTTTGGCGGAGGCAGCGGAGCGTCGCGGCTCATACCTCGATCTTCCATTTTGCGTTTTGCAAGGTCGGCGTCCTTCGGCTGTTCTTTCAACGTCTCGAGATTCGCCTTTTTCTCATCACGCTCGCTCACGGCTGCACCGGACGCAACCGAATCAGTCGTGACCAGCGGAGCAGCTGCAGCCGGATTCCTGGCGGCTTGCGCACCGCCAACTTCTTGTCCGTCAAGAACAAAACTATTCTCGGCACCGGGAGGAGCGGCTTCTGCTGCAGGATTCGACATCACGGACGCAGGCCTTTCATTTGCAGCGTCACCGCGAATTCCCGCTGCCGTGTTCGCAGCAGAATTTGCAGACATACTTGCTGCATTCGCAGCGGACATCGGCACCTCAGAAGGCGTCGGAATAGCGTCCGAATTTTTACTGCCGGAAACTGCACCGCCGCGTTTGTCTTCGGGCTCGGCGATCTGCGAAATAGTCGCATTCGGATCGCCCGATCTCTGCAAAACCAGAAAGCCCAAAAGTCCGCCGAAGATCAGCACCAACGCCCCCATACCCACTGCAAGATTTGGAGTGCGAAAAATGCGTTGATACCACGGGATCATGTCCGTCGCCGGCGTGGAAACAACGGGCTCGGTGCTTTTGTCAAAAACATCAGCTTCTGCATTCTGCCGCATTGCAAACGAGAGCTGCTTTCGGCACCTGTCGCAATCAGCAAAGTGCTCGATGTAGAGCAGCCGTGCCTTTTCGGGCAAAGCGTTCTCGGCAAACCCAGCGATCACATCGGCATCAAGATGCTCTTTCGGCTTGGGCTTCTCAGGAGGAGCATCACCGACAAGCACACCTTTATTAGGCCGCGCCTTTCGCAGAATTGCGTCGATCTCTTTGTCGAATTCCAGTTCCATCAATCAGATATTCACCACAGAGTTCACAGAGAACACAGAGATATTCGGATCAAATTAGTGGTTTTAACAAGGTCAACCGATCTTTTTCGTCTTTTCATCTCTATGTCCTCTGTGTTCTCCGTGGTTAAAGGTTTCGTAACCATTTACAGAACGCATCACGTCCAGAAATCTTGCACCAATACTGCAAACGTCAACACCGCGAACATCGTTTCAAGATTGATGCCGAGGCTCGCGGCCGTGTCAGAAAGGTGCCGTTTTACTTCGCTGTCGGTCCAGCCGTGCCGCGTGCGAAGCTGGCGTTCAACGCTCTTTCGAATCTCGGTCTGGACACGAGCTAGCTTTCGACTGGCAGTCGCTTCGTGATAACCGAATGTCGCGGCGATGTCCTTTAATTTTAGATCGTCAAAATAGTATAGCTTAAGGATGAGCCGGTCCTCAGCTTCCAGTTCGGCAACGGCAACAGCTAATGCATCAGAAACATCAGATGAAGTTTGTTTTTCAGTCAAAAGGTCCTCGGGGTTTTCGGCATGCGATCCAAAATGGTTGTTGTCGCCAAGCGCAGCTTCGCTGGCGAGGTTTTCGAACTCGCGATCCTCTTCGATCTGGACAAATTTTGATTGTTTACGAAACTGATCGACCGCCAATTGCGAAACAACGGCACGCAGCCAACCGGCGAGCGAACCTCGCCCCGAATAATATGCTAATTTGCTTTTCTTATTGCCGTCAGCGTCCTGCCGAAGCCCGTAAAGCTCTGCCCAGATCGAACTCGCAAGATCCTCGGCGTCTTCATTGTTCGACGACATTTTTCGCGCAGCCGATCTTACTGTCGAATCAAAATTTGCGACCAGATCTTCCCAAGCCTGCTCGTCACCGCGTTCACACGCAACGATCAGACACAGGTCGTCTGCTCTTATCTCTTCGACAAACGTTACGATGTCAGCATGTTCCGGCGAATTGCCGCCTGCGAGCAGATATTTCTCGATCGCCGCCGCGATACGCGGGCGCAGGTCATTTGCTTCAAGCGAGCGCGCTTTGTCAGCACGTGAGATCAAATGAACAACAGCCTCATCAATGGTCGAATTGAATTTTTCGGGCAAGTGGGTCATCAATGGCGCTGGGACGATTTTAGCACCGATTTGATGAAAGCCGGAACGGAACGAGTTGGATGGGAACAATTAATTAAAGGCAGTCTTCGCCACCAATTAAAAGGCAATGTTATTGTGTAGTTTAATGTTAATTTTTTATGAAGATCGTACCTATTAGCATTCCGACGCCCTTCTATGTCGGCGATGTCAACGTTTACCTGGTAAAGGAAGATCCGCTGACGCTGATCGACGTCGGGCCAAAGACAAAAGAAGCAACGGACGTGCTGCGTGCAAAACTCGGTCAAAACGGTGTAAAGTTTTCGGACATTCAGCGAATAGTATTGACCCATGCTCACGAAGATCACTGCGGCCTCGCAAAACAGGTTCGCGACGAGTCAAAAAATGCCGAGATACTTGTTCACGAGTGGGAAACCGGCCACTTGTTCGGCCGGCTTTCGCATGATGAACATAAGCAGTTAATGCTGCGATCAGGCGTGCCCGAATCGATTTTTAACCAAATGCGTGCTCTGTACGAAGACATCAGCCTGCTCACCGATTCACTCGAAGACACTGATTTCCAGCCGCTGCACGACGAAATGGAACTCGAATTTTCGGGCGGCAGTTTGCGAGTGCTGCACACGCCGGGACATACACCGGGATCGTGCTCATTCGTTCGCGAGGCCGACAGAACTCTGATCTGCGGCGACTGCGTGCTAAAACGCATCACGCCAAACCCGATACTGTCGCCAGATCCGCTCGATCCGTCAAAACGCTTTCGTTCACTTGCCGAATACTTGGTAAGCCTCGCGCGCTTACGCGAGTTTCGGCCGACACTTGCTTACGGAGGCCACGGCGAACCTGTCACAGATTTCGAAGAGATCTTTCATCGCTATGTTCGCTCGATCGACGAAAGGCAAAAAAAGGTGATCTCGCTCGTATCGCCGGACGGCGTGACGGCGTTTGACGTTGCAAAGCGGCTGTTCCCCGATTCGTTCGATCATGACGTGCATAGATTCCTTGCTATATCCGAAGCTATTGCACATCTCGATTATGCAGAATCAGAGGGCAAGGTTGGTGTCGAATCAAGCAGCGGCGTTGAGTTTTATCGACTGTGAAAAAAACTCTAAACGGAGCAGCGTATGCAGAGGTCAAAAAAGGCGAGGCCAATAAAAAATGAGAATGAGGTTTGCGCGGCCTTAAATTTCAACGACGCTCTGCGTGCCATTCCGCCGATGGTTTCATTGATCTTTGTGATATCGGCAAAGCCCGGCAATTGGCGAACGCGCTGCGTGACGGTCTTATCGAGCCGTTCCAACGCGTTCGGATCGCCAAAAAGCGTGCCGATGGCATATTCCGTTCGCCTTTTCGCAAGCGAGCCTTGGCCGACCGGAGCATAATAATGATCGATCACAAATCGCGCCAATCTTTGTGCAAATTCGTTCTTACGCAGCTCCAAACGAGCCACGCTCCAGTAGAATTTTGTATGAGCGGCCTCTTCGCGAATGATCGCGTGCAGTATCTGTGTAAGCACCGGATGATCGGCGAGGTCCATCAAACGCCGATAGCCCTGAGCGGTCGACATCTCATGTATAGCGCCAAATGTCATATGCGTCGCCGTAAATTTTCGGCCGATAAAATTAGTGAGTGTCGTAAGAAGATAGGTGTACGAGTAATAAATTGGCGGAACATTTTGACGTACATGCGTCTGCCACTTTTCGTCGGTTTCTACGCCGATCTCGTTCAAAAAGCGGTTCAGCACCTCGCCGTGAGTGACCTCTTCGACGCCCCAGCGTTCCATAAATTTGCTGATGTATGGATCTTTGCCCGTAGGCGTGCGCTGCATCTCACGATGATACATATCCGTGAGCGTTTCGACATCGCGCATATAGAGCAGGACCGGAATGAAACGCTTATCGATCGGATGGTCCTTTACTTCGTGCCAGGGGATCGAGGCGATGTACTCCGGCGTCAGTGTACGCTCCTGTCCCTCATACCAATCAAGAACGTCCTTGTTTGTCTCAAACGTCATAATCGGAAAAAACCTATTGCTCTAAACAATCTCGCATTGAACAGTAATTCGCAAAATTACTTGTTCCGGATGCACAAATCAGTAAGTCGTAATAATATAAACGGTATTATGAAATCACTTTATCTTGTATTTGTAGTAATTATAACCTGTTTGTCAACCATTTCGGCTCAGGAAAAAAGCCTTGCGGTCAATGGTGAGCGTCATCTGAAGAATATCAGGCAATTGAGCTTTGGCGGAGAGAATGCCGAGGCTTACTTTTCGTCTGACGGAAAGAAGCTGATATTTCAATCGAAGCGCGACAACCGTCCGTGCGATCAGATCTACACGATGAACATCGACGGTTCCGATGTCCGAATGATCTCAAGCGGCGACGGCCGCACGACCTGTTCCTATTTTTTGAAAGGCGGCAAGAAGGTGCTTTACGCATCGACCTTTGGCGGCGGAAAGGAGTGTCCTCCGCCGCCAGATTTTACCAAGGGCTACGTCTGGGCGATCTATCCCGATTATGAGATATACACCGCTTCGCCTGACGGTAAGAATATTAAGAACATAACAAACTCGCCCGGCTACGACGCCGAAGCGACGGTCGCGCCGAACGGTAAAAAGATCGTTTTCACTTCCGAACGTGACGGCGACCTCGAACTTTATTCGATGGATACCAACGGAAAGAACCTCAAACGCCTTACCAACGAGCCCGGCTACGACGGCGGAGCATTTTACTCGCCCGACAGCAAGATGATCGTCTATCGCGGTTCGCATCCATCGGACCCGAAACTGATCGAACGCGATAAACAGTTGCTCAAAGAGCACATGATCGTGCCGCTCACGTTCGAGGTTTGGGTGATGAATGCCGACGGCTCGAACAAACGTCAAGTCACAAAGCTAGGTGCCGCGTCGTTCGCGCCGTATTTCACGCCGGACGGAAAACGTATCGTTTTTTGTACCAACTATTTTGCGACCGATCCGAGAAAGCGCAACTTCGACCTCGCGATGATCAACATCGACGGCACCGGCCTCGAGCGCGTGACGTATAACGAAACATTTGACGGCTTTCCGATGTTCTCGCCCGACGGTAAGAAGCTTGTATTTGCCTCGAACAGAAACTCCGCACATCAGGGCGATACGAATGTGTTTATTGCGGATTGGGTTGAGTAAAGGGTTTGACCGTCTAACAGTTTTTGGGCTCTGTCCATGTATTTGCGGAGAAGCCGCCGGAGAATTTTTATGGCACGTCATAAATTATCACTTCTATTTATCGTTCTATCCCTCGTTGTCAGCGGATATGCGCAAAAGCAGCAAGCTGCACGCGTTGATTCGACCGAGGCAAATATTCGCCGGCATATCGAGTATCTCGCCTCTGACAAACTCGAAGGCCGGCGTACTGGTGAAAAAGGCTCAACGGTGGCAGCAAATTATATTGCTGCACAGTTTACGAGCATTGGTTTACGAGCCGGTGCGAAAGGCAAAGGCGGCAAGCAGAGTTACCTTCAGCCGTTCCCGTATATTACCGGTGTCGAGATGGCAAAGACCGGCAACGGATTTACGCTCGAGATCACACAGGCGGACGGCAATCGCCTCAAGGTTGAAAATATGCTGCCTGTTAAACCTGTCGGTTTTTCGCCGAACGGCAGCATCGAAAATGCAAAGGTCGTTTACGCCGGTTTTGGTATCACATCGACAGAGCCAAAATTTGACGATTATACATGGAACGGCAAAGAGATCGATGTTAAAGGCAAAGTCGTCATTGTTTTCGATGGTGTGCCGGACAACGACAGCCCGCACAGCCCTTATCAAAAATTTGGCCTGCGAGCCAAAGCACTCATTGCAAAGGAACACGGCGCGATCGGAATGCTCGTGATCTCGCGCGAAGCTAAATTTGAAGACGATAAATTGACGCGAATGGGCTACGACCAATCGCTTGGCGAAGCCGCCATTCCAACATTTGTTATTTCGCGAAATACCGCTCAAGGGATTCTCGGTACGGCGACAGAAAACGAACTGCAAGCCATAGAATTTTTTTCCGCGGCAAAAAAGGCAGGCGGCATCGAGGGCCGGGCTAAATTTGCCGACACCAACCCGGTTGTCAGTTTTAGGGTAAATCTAGTCAAAAAGTCGGTCAGTGCTTATAACGTGATCGGCATTCTTCCTGGCACCGATCCAAAGCTCAAAAGTGAGGCCATCGTCATAGGCGCACACTATGACCATCTTGGCCGCGGCGGAGCAGGAAGCCTTGCTGCTAACTCGACCGAGATTCATCATGGCGCCGACGATAATGCTTCGGGAACAGCGGCGATCATCGAGATTGCTCGGCAGTTTGCGAAGGAACGCAAAAACAAACGGACACTTATCTTCATCTCCTTCAGCGGTGAGGAAGAGGGGTTGTTCGGATCGAATTTTTATGTCAATAATCCCGTGTTTCCGCTCGATAAAACAGTTGCAATGATCAACCTTGATATGGTCGGACGATTGAAGGATGACAAGCTGACTATTGGCGGCATAGGCACGGCTAATGAGTGGAAAACAATTGTTCAAGACATGAATCCCAAGGTTGTTACGGTATCAGGTTGGATATCCGGCGGAGACGGGATCCCTACTACGAGCGGTGAGACTCGTTCGGAACCCAAACCCGCGTTTACCTTACAACTCAACGAAGACGGATTTGGCCCCTCAGATCATTCATCATTTTACGGCAAAAAAGTACCGGTGCTGTTCTTTTTTACCGGAACACACAACGACTATCACAAGCCGTCAGATACTGCTGAAAAGATCAACTATGACGGCATACTGAGCATCACTAATTATGTGCAGTCGATAGCAAGAAAAGTTGATCAAAATACGCAACGCCCAACTTACACAGTTGCAAAAACAACAATGCAGGGCGGCAGGACAGGGTTTAATATTTCGCTTGGGACGATACCGAATTATGCCGATTCGACCGACGGGATGCTGATCGACGGAGTTCGCGACGGCTCGCCCGCGGCTAAGGCTGGCGTCAAGGCCGGTGACAAGATAGTCAAGCTTGCGGGCCACGACATTCGCAATGTGATGGACTACACATTTGTGCTCGGTGAAATGAAAGCCGGAGAGGAATACGAGATCGTTGTGCTTCGCGGCGGCGAACGAATGACGTTCAAGATCGTTCCGGTAAAACGATAATGCAAAAGCCCGCGCGGTAGTGAGGGCGATACATTCAAGTCCGGGCAACTGGTTTATTGCAGTATATTTTCAGCGTTCTTTTTTGAATGTTAGAGTTGAGTGTTCCGCCCTTACTGACGTGTGGGCTTTTGCATCAGATCTAAAATATGAAAAACATTTATCTGGCGTTAACGATCGGCATTTTGCTTTCAGCATCTTCGTGCGACAAACCCGAGGTCAAAAACACCGAGGTCAAACCGGCAACAAACACAAAGCCGCAAAACTCGCAGGCGCCCCAAGCCGCTTCTACTCAACCTAAGGATGGCAATTATCCAGGTAAAGGCAAGGTCACAAAGATCAACACGGACCTGGGCTCAGTCGAGCTCGACCATCAGGAGATCGTCGGCGTAATGCCGCCGATGATCATGGAGTTTTACGTAAAGGACAAGTCTGTGTTGGGCGATATCAAGGTCGGAGACGAGGTCGATTTTATCCTCGAATACAAACACCCTAGCGAGACGATCGTCGAGATCAAAAAAAGTAAATGACGTCGTTCGATTTTTGCAAATTTCATGGCTTTGGTAACGATTATATTGTTGCGATGCGTGACGATATTGAGACGTCGGCTTCCCTGCCGGAGCTGGGAAAAAGCATCTGTCATCGCCACACCGGTGTCGGAGCCGACGGCATTTCTATTCTTAAAAAACTTGACGACGGCAAAGCTGATTATTTTTGCGAGATCGTAAATCCCGATGGCAGCTTTGCCGGGTTTTCCGGCAACGGAACACGCTGTGCAGTTTCGTATCTCTATTACAAAGGGCTTTGGTCGGATGAAAACCTCAGACTTGAAACGCGAAGCGGTGTAAAAAATTACCGCTTGATCGAACGAAAGGGCGCGGGCGAATTTTGGTTCGAGGCCGAGATCGGCAAGCCAAGATTTGCAAGCGATGAGATACCTGTAGTATCTGATGAACGACTCGACCACGTCACTCGCGGTCAATTGAGTGTAAACGGCGAGCAGGTGACATTTGCGGGCGTAAACGTTGGCAATCCGGTCGCATGTGTTTTTGTCGACGATCTTGATTTTGACTGGCGCACCCTTGGGCAAGCAATGGAAACACATGAGATGTTTCCCGACCGGGCAAATATCGTCTTTGTTCGCGTAATTGATAATGACAATATCGACATTCGCATTTGGGAACGAGCCGCAGGCGAAACTGCTGCTTCAGGTACCTGCGCAAGCGGCTCAGCTGTTCTATCCGCACTCATGAACAAAACAGGGCGAAAGGTCGCTGTTCATTCCGAAGGCGGCACAACGCTCGTCGATTGGAGGGACGATGATGAGATCGTTATCACAGGCCGCGCCGATCTTGCCTTTTGCGGAAGTTGGTCAGCGTAAGCGGTTTGGAAAAAAATGTAACAAAAAAAGGGCGGGTAAAAATACCCGCCCTTTTGTCATTCGCTCACCGGTCTTTATTGTCCGGCGATCATATCGACATTTACTGACTGCCCGGTAACGCTAACCGTCAACGGAGCAAACCTCGAATGCCTCGCATCGACGCTGATCGTAAACGTCTGGCCGACCTGCAGCCCTCCGAAACGATAAACACCAAATCCGTCCGACGAGACAGTTCGACTTGCTCCCATAGTGTCGGTCAGTCTGACAAGGGCGTTTGGAATGCTCTGCCCCATTGAATTGACAACGCGGCCTGTCATCTCGGCCTGGTTCGCTGCCGCTGCCGACAACTCGACCTGACCGTCCGTTACCAGAGTTCCGGGATCGCCTTCATTGAACATAACGCGCTCCCACGTAAGCGGTGATACCGTTCCCGGTGCTCCGACTGCCGTGAACCTTAGGTTCAAAAGCACGCCGTTGCTCTCGATCGGAATTGCACCATAAACGGCCACTCTCAAGAGACCTGGCTCGGCCGGATTTGCAACGGCCGTTAAGCCGCGGCTTACCGTTCCTGCCAGATCGACAGGATCTGCTTGAGGCTGGATCACGCTCGGATCGTATCGGAGGTTGAACTCATAAGAGATGATTCCCTTGTTCACCGCTCCCTGAACCGCCACCGGTACGAGGACCGCATTGTCAGCCGGAGTTACCAAACGCGGAGCTGCAATGGCAGTGGTTCGTTCCGGCCCATTTGCCGGTCTTGCACCAGTATTTACCCAGTTACCAGAAACCTCGCCGATGAGTATGCCCGTAAAGTCTTCACCGTTTAAGGTTCCGGACAGTGACGGATAGGTTCTGCTCGTCGGTGTGGTACCCACAGGGAACGGAATGCTTGGAACGGTGTAGAACCTCCACTGGCCCGTGTTGGCGAAGGGCGGCAAACTGACCGTGTAGGCGGCGATCTGACCCGCGTCAAACGAACTAATTGCGCCATTGCCGCTTGCGTCAGCCGCGACCTTAGCATTGCCGGTCAGTAGGCTGAGTCCGGCGACGTGCTGTGCTATTAGGCCCGAGTCAAAAGAATTAATGGCGCTGTTGACACCACCCGTTTTCGTAGGTGTGACCGTGTACGAACCCGTTCCAAATCCAGTGAGTGAATACTGGCCCTCCAGCGGGCCAAGTCCGCCTGTGGTGGCAGAGACCAGCGGCGATCCCGCACCATCAACCTGAACATTCGAGATAAACCGAGGCGGTGCCGGCAAGCCGACGGCATTACCATATCTGATAGTCCCGTTGATCACGCCTTCAGCCGTCGGCGTCGACGTCGGTGTACTGGTCTCGGTAGCCGTTGCCGTCGCAGTAAAGGTTTCTGTAGCCGTAGGCGTTGGCGTGAACGTTTCCGTAGCGGTTGCCGTCGGCGTAAATGTCTCCGTAGCAGTTGCGGTTGGAGTAAACGTCTCAGTAGCCGTTGGAGTTGGAGTAGATGTCTCCGTTGCCGTCGCCGTCGGTGATGGTGTAACGAACGGTATGTTTACCGCGATGTCACCAACAAATGTTCCACCCGGATAAGCTCCGAGGAGAGTCTCCACACCCGTAGTCTTATCACGCGTATAAAGATTCATGCTGGTTCCGGTGTTAGGATCGTCGTGCGTGACGAAGAGTGTATCCGTCGCCGCGCTGATGTCCATACCAAGTTCCGCATTGAATGTCATAAAGCCGGCCGGTGTATTGACGGTAAACATAAGGCCGCTATTCGCACTCGGTGTACCGTTCAATCCGCCGATCGTCACGAGCGAGTCGGACTGATAGTCCCAACTGTAGAGAGTAGTTGTCGTCGCCCCTACAGTGTTATTGGAGTAGGCAGCCCCAAGCATATTGAACGTTGCGAATCCAGCCTGAGGATCGCCGGCGTCGTAGGCGAGATTTGTATCTGTTGCTTCCAGAGTTCCATCGTTCGGATTAACTCTGAAGTTGTTGTTAAGACCACTTGCTCCGGTTACTGACGATATGACGCGAATTCTGTCAGTGACTGGGTTGAAGTCCATTTCGATGCGGGTGCTATTGCTAGTGCCCAAACTAAATGGACTGCCGACTGCCGTCAGAGCCGCTGTTGTAAGGTTGACCGTGTATAACTGACCCATCAGCGGAAGGACTCCGCCTGTGCTGATGGCATACAACGTACCGGTCGCCGGACGGAAATCTATGGTCCTCACCGCAACCTGGCCAGGAGCCAGGCCGGTGAAAGGCCCGATGACCGTAACCGTTCCCGGATCATTGCTGCTGAAGCTCACAAGGTTAACCCCGGCTGTTCCACCAACGGTCGCCATCGTTTTTCCGTATATAAGCTCCGGCGTCGCCGTTTGTGTTGCGGTAGCAGTTGCCGTTGCCGTATCTGTTGGCGTCGCAGTGTTCGTCGGCGTCGATGTCGACGTTTCCGTCGGCGTTGCGGTTGCAGTATTCGTTGCACTAGGTGTCGTTGTATTGGTGGCTGTCGCGGTTGCGCAACCGCCGTCGATGACCAACGAGACTGCACGTACCGAACCAACGTCGCCGCCGCCACTGTCACTGACGTTGACGATCCAGTCACCATTCGGATTAATTCCATCAAACGCACTCAGCGGATTGTTTGGCGAGAACGAACCGATCGGGAATGCCGCATTTGTGTCAGCTCCGCACTGGTTTTCGACCGCGGGGAAGCCGCCTTCGTCGTCCAACGTAAGCTGAGCAAGGTTATTACTGTTGCAGCCGAAAGTGCTCGCCGGAACACCCGGACGATCGAGCACTACGACTGATCCCTGTCCGCCCGGTGCAATTACCGTCACCTTCAAGTCACCAACCCACGAGTGATTAATACCTGGGGTGGTTGATAATGGATCAGCACTCTGTGTTCCGTCAAACGTAAAGTTGAGGTCATTAACCACACCCAATCCGGTGACTGGGATCGTGATATTAACACCAGCAGGGGCATTGTCCGTAATTGGTACGACTGGTCCTGTATAACTGAATATTCCGCTGCCGCAGCCCGGAGTTGGCGTTGGCGTGCTGGTGTTGGTGGCCGTACCTGTATTCGTCGGAGTGAAAGTGTTCGTCGAAGTCGGCGTTGGTCCGCTGCAGTTATCCGGCGTAATGTTTATCTCCCATCCGCCGGCAATACTACCGGAATCGCCACCCGTATCGTCAAAGACGTAGAGAGACCAAGTACCGTTCGCCGGCTGGCCAACAAATGTTGCCAACGATGATCCGCCCGTATGCGCCGGCGCCGGAGCCGGGACCTCGTTAGCGACTACGCCAACATTAGTAGGCTGATATGTAGATCCGTTGACCGGCGGAGACGGAATGGTGGTCGCAGCATCATTATCAAGCGTAAAGGAGACCCCCGTTATGGCTGAACTGCCGCCAACATCAGACATGATGACTGCGTTCTGTCCACCCGGTCCGACGAGCAGCATATCTATGTCATTGGGGAAGGTATGTGCCAGACCGTTAAGTTTAACCGTTACTTTGTAAACGTTTCCGGTCAGGCCGGACACCACAATATTCGAAGGATATGGCGAACCAGTGGTGTTATCGTTGATCGTGACGGCCGTCCCGCCGTTGGTAAAGTTGGCCGGCGTACACGCAGCTGTCGCGGTCGGCGTCGGTGTAAATGTAGAGGTTGAAGTAGCCGTAGCCGTATTTGTCGGCGTTGAAGTATTTGTCGGCGTAAATGTGTTCGTTGCCGTTGGGGTCGGTCCCGGGCCTACGAATTCGTCCGCACCGATGTCCGGCGAACTGCGTGAATCGCCGTCATAGTCGTCGGTGATGTTGATCGGCGTTGTAACCTGGGTTCCGCCGCCGTCCAGGAGCGTTGTTATCGTTGTATTTATGTGTAGGAAGGTCGCGTTGGAACCTGTCGTACTCAAGAATGCAGGATTCTCGGCGATCGAGGCCTGATCACGGTTGACCATGAAGGTCTTTAAATCACTTACGGTGTTTTTCAAATTCGTGATAGTAGCCGTTCCCTCAACATATGAAGCATGGTTGAGCGTTCCCGATGCCGGATCTACCCAAAAATCATTATTGTTCGACAGCGTGCTGTAATTAGCAGGCACTGTTGCAGCGGTTCCAGTTGAACGTCGCAGGCCTGCTGAAATGCCGTTTGCAGATAAATTTGCACCATTCTGGGCCGGCACGGAGAGATTGACCAAGATGTTGTCTCTCAGGTCGAGTGTCGTAATACCGCTAGCAAACGTTATACAGGAACTTCCAAAGGTCGTAGCCGACGTATTAGTGGTCTCATTCAAATAGATCGTGTTGTAGTAAACGTCATAGGTCGTGCCGCCGGTAACATTGATGCCGTTGATCGCATTCAAACCGGTAGCTGCCGGAGCCGAGATGTTGCCGATCAGGTTATTGTAGATGTTAAAGGTCGTGCCGGAGGACGCCAATATGCCGTTGACAGAGCCATCAACTGATGCCACGCTCAAGCCGTAAACCTTATTCTTGAATACGTTCTGTGTCGTAGCACCGGAGAAATTGAAGCCGTTCACCACTGACGCTGCAACCGCACCGGTCGACGAAACCGTGTTCACGTTATTGCTAAAGAAGTTCTGGTTTTGACCGTCCGAAATGATACAGCTAACGTTGCCGCGGCCCGAAATTCCTGAAACCGTATTTCCGGACACGTTGTTACCGGCGAAAGTGTTATCACTGAATCCTACATAAAGGATGGAACCAATGACACCAGTCGTTGAATTATTAGCAATGTTGCTGAATGTGTTATTTGTAACTGTCTTTCTGGAACCAGGGGTTGTGCCGTCAGCACTGCGCCATCCGGTGATGGTCGTTGTGCCGGTACCCGAGAAAGTCATGTTTGAGAAGTTATTACCACTATTGGTTTCAGTAACAGTGTTGCCTGATGAACCAAAAGCGTTATAGAAAAGGATCGTTCCGCCCGCCACGGATTTCGTATATTGCGTAACAACGCTGTTGTTGTTAACGGTGTGTGCGGTTGAAGCTGCGTGACTCACGCTGTTTCCGATGAAAGTAACGCTGCCGCTCGTACCTGCCGTGATGTCTGTAAATGTATTGTTACTAATGTTGGTCGCACCGGTAAAGGTCTGATTCTGAATATAAATGTGTGAGTTAGTACCGGGGAAGGAGGCTTGGTTAATGCGGCGAATATCATTTCCGGTCATCGTCAGCGTTGCCGCGGAGGTGCCGCCCGTATTGAAATAGCCAATAAACGCTCCGCTCGAAGCCGCAGTGTAGGTTACGGCATCCTGCGAAGTGGTACCGATCTGGTTGTCCTTTATATTGATGGCCCCCGTCGTTGACGCGCCCTGGTTAGTAATAGACGTAACCTGGCCAGTTGACTTCAGTTCCAGCCCCTGCAGGATATTGTTATTAACACTCGGGACAGTACCAGTCGTACCGCCTGTGTTTCCAATACCAAAAACACTTCCGGTTGTGCTTCCGGTAAACCTTACTGCTTTGGCAGTGTTTGTGCCGAGTTGGTTACTGGTGACATTGACCGTACCCGGAACTAAGCCGCTAGTTATCAGTCCGATAAAAGCGGTAACCGTTCCCGTATGAGTTACCGAACTCGCCATGTTGCGCATGATGTTCGAGCTCATGTTCAATGGGGCACCGGTAGCACTATTAGCTATCGCATTAATGACGCCGGTAGTTGCCGTTGTTGTTGAAGTGAGAATACCGTTATTGGTCAACGGGCCGCCTCCAACACCTGTCGTTGTCATATAACCGCAACGGAGGTTATCGGCTGTTGTGTTGCCGACCGTGTTGTTGCTTACTGTAAAGACACCTGCCGTACCGCTTGTGCTGATACCTACAAAGGTACCGGCGGTTGTCGCACTCGTTCCTGACGAATCAATAGAGCCGATCGTATTGTTCTGGATGTTAGCGGTATTGGTCGAAGCAACAAGGATGCCCACTGCCGCACCGCCGGTGCCGGTGGTTGCCATATAGATGGAAGAAGCCGACGAGCCACCGCCGCCGGTCGTAGCTCCAATGGTATTTGGCGTTGTGTTGCCCACATTCACATTGCCCGAATTTACCAGGATGCCGATAAATCCACTTCCGGTGGCAGAAGTGTAAAGAGCATGTCCCGCAACGGTGTTGCCCTGGATTTCGGATACAGCTCCGCCGGCAGTGAACGCAGCATTGATCGCTCTGAATCCCGTTACATTGGAAGTGCCGGTCGGCGTATATGAACTTGGAAATCCTGTCAGATCGACCGAGTTGCCGATCATGTTAGTGGTTCCGGTTCCAGCTGAGTTTGCAAAACCGATCGTGTTTCCGGTGATCGTGTATCCGCTTCCGGTGCCGATGAAGATACCATTGTGGGTGTTGCCGGTAGTGTATACACGCGTTCCGGTCTGGAACAGTTTGTTGTTAGTTATTGACCATGCGGAATTACCTGTTGCTCCCAAGTTGATACCAGCAGTAACAACCGTTGCACTGAAATAATCCTGAATGTTGTTGCCGGTTATCGATCCGTTATTGAAAACTGCAGCCGAGGTGCCAAGTGAAAAGATTCCATTTGCCGGGAAGTTTGCCCCCGAATTTGTGATCGTGTTATTCGAGATCGTCACACCGGTGTTTCCGGTCGTGGCTCCGGTATCGATAAGAACCGTGCCCGATGTGATGGTTGCTCCCGCACCCTTGAGCGTCAAATTTGTTAATGTATCAGTTTGTGCATCTGCACGCAGACGGACTGTCGAGGACGCTGTGGTACTCGTATTATCGATCGTGAGGGCATCGCCGCCGCTGTTCAGACCATCTATGGTCACGTTGTCGGCCCCATTAAGATCAACAAGATGTCCTGCAATGGCACCTGAGATGGTTCGTGCGGCGCCGCCAAACGGATTAATAACTACGCTTGAATAAGAGGATGAACCTCCGCTCGCGTTCAAAACGGCGCTGGCCGTTTCAGTTGTATTCGCACAAACAAGCACCGTGATCGCACCGGTATGTGTTCCGGCATTGATCGCGTCAAAACCGGCTTTAAGAGTTGCGTAAGGCGTAAGGTTTATCTCGATCGGCCCGCCCGTGCCGCATGGGCCGGACGGCGTCGGCGTAAATGTTGCCGTTGACGTTGCCGTTGAGGTATTTGTTGACGATGGTGTAAATGTTTCCGTTGCGGTCGCGGTTGGCGTAAACGTCTCTGTTGCCGTCGCAGTTGGCGTAAATGTCTCTGTTGCCGTCGCGGTCGCTGTAGCTGTCGAAGTTGCCGTTGCTGCCGGGATTGTTACGCTGCCATTGGTGGTTGAGGCTGTTGGTGTTCCTTCGTTGAATTTAAAACCAGGATGAAATACTGAACCGGGATCAGTGTAATCGGCAAAAGCCAAACTGGTCGATGTGCCGAGATTGTTCTGAACTGTGAAGTTCAGGTTTATCAAGGTTCCCGATCCGGTGAATTCCGGTCCCTGAAAAGCCGATATGATCAGATGTCCCGAAAAGCTCGTGCCCGAGGCTACCGACGCACCGCTGCTAAGCGTGCCCGAGGCATCAAAGCCGCTGCCGTTCGGCTGCACAACTGCCGGGTCGAAAGTGATCTGTAAGTCATAGGAAAATACGCCCTGGCCAGTTAGATCTCCGACTGTAACCGGTATCGTGATGTTACCGGGCGTGGCCGTTACGTCGGGCAGCGAAACCGCAATGCCCGTTAACGTATGTGACATAGAGACAGGAGCGACCTGCTGGACGCTGGCCGTTGCGGGCACTTGTTCGTTTGAGAAGATCGGTGCGATCTTGCTCTGCAAACCAAAAAACTCAGTCGCTGAGTCGATAAAGGCCAAATGCGAGCCTCCTGCTCCGAGGGTTGTAATAGCTGTGAGCAGGGCCAATAGGATCGCGAAAATAGCGAAGCCTTTAACACGTGAAAAACGAAAAGATCTTTGGTTGCGTAACATTGTCGAGTAGTCTCCTGGCTTATAGATTCATTTACTTCAGTAAAAATAAGTGATCCCACAACTTTCCTGGATCAACTCACTAAAACTTCAGTAATTTTAACGAAGGAATTTAATCAGCTTATTATATGGTAATTTTGTGGGTTGTCAAGCAAAATTAAGCCCATTTGCAACTTCGCCCGGCCATCAACACGATCTCAAGCCTTACCGCCCTCAACCATTTTTTCGTGCTTTTACGATCCGCGAAATTCCCTGAAGATCGCGCAGAAATTCGGCTTTGCTCCAAATACCAGGATCGAATAGTAAACCAGCCCTTTCTGCCTGTTCTATTCCGATCTCAAGCAGCAGGGTGCCACAGGGCAGTAAGAACTCAGGCGATCGGTGGATGATCCGTTCAATGATCGCAAGGCCGTCAAAGCCGCCGTCAAGTGCAGTGTGAGGTTCGTGATCGCGGACCTCGGCTTGCAGCAAATCGATGTCGCAAGCTGGAATATATGGCGGATTTGACGCTATCAGGTCGAATTGGCCTTCGACATTGCTAAAAACATCGCTTTCAAACAGCGTCAGTCTTTCTGCGACGTTGTGCCGTTCGGCGTTGCGGTAGGCGACTTTTAAGGCGGCTTCTGAAATATCGACACCGATAGCCGTTGCTGAAACAACGTTTGCCAAAATTGAAACCGAAATACATCCCGAACCGACGCCGACCTCGCAAAATCGCGGGTTTTCGAGGTTCGACAGCAGTTTTATCGCTTCTTCAACAAGTATCTCGGTTTCGGGGCGTGGAATTAGAACATCGGGCGTAACTTCGAATTCCAAGCCGTAAAACTCCTGTCTGCGGGTTACATATTGAAAAGGCTCGCGTTTCGCCCTTCGCCGGACGCACGAATCGAAAAGCATTTTCTGGTTCGCGGCAAGCTCGTCTTCCGAGTGTGCAACGATAAAAGCCGCGTCTTTATCAAGGATAAACGCCATTAGCGACGATGCTTCCTTGCGAGGCTCAGTAATTCCCGCTTCTTTCAAAATGTCTGCAGCTTTAGAGAGTGCGGTCGAGATGTTCATTCGAGATTTGCAGCTTCAGCGTGCGGAAGCCCGCGCGTGAGCAAGGGCGATAGCGAACGTTGAGTGTTTCGCCCTTGCTAACGCGCGGGCCTGTGCACAAGACGTGCGGGAACCCCTGCCACGGTCTCACCGTCGGCGACATCTTTCGTCACAACAGCTCCGGCGCCGACTAGGGCGTTTTCGCCGATGGTTACGCCGGCGAGGATGGTTGCGTTTGAGCCGATGCTGGCGCCTTTCTTAATAATAATAGGTATGACGGTCCAATCGGCTTCGGATTGCGGCGAGCCATCTTCGTTGGTCGCGCGGGGGAATTTGTCGTTTATGAACATCACGCCGTGGCCGATGAAGACGTTATCCTCGACGGTCACGCCTTCGCACAGAAAACTGTGGCTCGAGATCTTGCAACGCCTGCCGATCTTCACGCCCTTCTGTATCTCGACAAACGCCCCGACCCGCGTCTCGTCCCCGATCTCGCACCCATAGGCGTTGACGAACGAGAATATCCTCACATTCTCGCCCAATTTCACATCATTCAGCCGAATAAAGTTGTCGCGTAGGTATTCTTCGGTAAATTCAGTCATTAGTTATGGCTCCAGGTTGCCGAAGCCCGCGCGTGAGCAAGGGCGATAGCGAACCGTCAGCATAAATTCAATCCTCGGGCATTTCAACAACAGCTCCAAAAGGCACATCACCCTGCGAATACATTACATATTCGATGGCTGCATCAACGCCTGCTGGTTTCCATAAATATCGAGTGCTCGCCCCTCGGGCCCAAACTTTCTGCTCGGCCGCGACCAACCCAGCATCTTTTAACGCTCTTGTAGCATATACCTTCAGATCATTGACGATCTTTTCCGGTTTGACAGCCGCCCCGATTACCGCATGTCCGTGGTTCGACCTGATGTTCACCGCAAGCAATCTACACCCTCGGTACTCGCAGGTCGTTCGAACAGATTCGTCCACGCACGTTCTCTGTTGCGGAGTCAGAATGAAGGCTGGCTGTTTTGCGGCATGGCTCATGCTCTCTTCCAAAGGTACGTTTGCGTCCAGCCGTACCGTTCCAAATCTCTCGTCGCGACTTCATTGCATTGACGTTCGTTCGTCGCCGTGAAGCCACGTACCGAATGTCCTCCATGTCAGCAGGTATGCAATAGGAAATGAATTCTCCTCGTAGCGCTCAAATCCATAGTCGTCGAGTTGACTTCCGTAGCCTGAATTCATATTAGCGGTTCGCTCTTTAGCTCAATCATTAGGGCCGCGATCTCGCATCAATTTTGCGGAAGCCCGCGCGTTAGCAAGGGCGATACATTCAATGTCGTGCAACGGTTTGGTAAGACCGAATCGATACGTCCAACGGTTCGCATTGTTCGACGGGTGGATCGACACAATCAACGGCTCGCTATCGCCCTTGCTTACGCGCGGGCTTCTGCAACTTCTAACACGCCAATAAGCTGCGCAAACGTCCTCATAGTTGCTGCCATAATAGTTTTTCTCCTTAAATGTTAGTAATTAATTGTGTTAAAACGTGCCAAAAAGTCTAACATGCACCAGGTAATTCTCCTAAATGCACCGGAACATCTTCCGTCTGCACCAGTCACATCTTCTTGATGCACCAAGAACATCTTGACAATGTTCCGGTACATCTCCTCTCTGCACCAAGTGAATTAGGTCGTTGTAATAGGTGAATTAGGTAAATGTATGGTATGAATCTTCTATATTTCGACGCGAATCATGCAAAACGAACCGAGCGAACAACTTGAAAAAACTGACGAAGAAAGGCTTAAAACTACGCTTTCTAATCTTTGGGCGGCTATGTTTGTGTGTGGAATCATCAGTGTTATTTATTTTCTTATCAAAACACTGAAAATAAATTATGGGATGGGAACAGACTATGAGATACCGGTTACAGGTTTTATAGTTCCGAAGATTTTGGGCAGTACTCTCGGCGCGCTACTTTTCCCCTTTTTGGTTTCACTGGTCTTTAAAAACAAAGCGCGAGCTTTTGTCATAGCATGGCTAATCATGACGTTTCTAAGTTTTGGAGCGTTTATGAACGAATTAAAACAGATGGTTTAAGTTTGATTGATACGGATTCTAGATAATCGTAGGCACCCTTTATCGGTTGGGACGGTATCAAGAGAATAGGTTCTCGATCCATCATTTAATCCTTGTATCAGCTCCGGAGACAATGGTGCGCTATATTGATCGCCGTCAAGCAAATTGGCGGTGGAGTAGGACCAATCCATGTTTGGTTCCTCAAACACTAGCAATTCTAGTGGCAATTCTACTGAACGATCCAACCGCGTTCGTATGTCGAAGATATGCCCTATGAGATCACCCATAAATCCATTTTTACGCCGACTACCGCAAAGTTCAAATCTGCTTCCTATAATTCGATCATTCGGCCGCGGTCTCGCATTGAGAGGGTCGAGGCTTCTAAGATTCGCACGACGTTGAGGCCGGCGTGGCCGTCGGTCATTATCTTTTCGCCGTTTATGACGCAGTCGATAAAATGCCGCGTGCCGACGGAGAGGGCCTCTTCCTGGTCGAGCTTTGGCGAAAGCATGTCGCCGGTGCGGTATTGGACGAGCGTGTCGTAAACGCCTTCGCGAGTGGTGACGTCGATGCCTTTGTCGTAGATCTTGACCTTTTCGCTCGTCTCCGTGTCGTCGTAAACGATCATCGATTTCGTCCCGCCTATTAATGTTTTTCTGATCTTCACAGGAGCGAGCCAGTTAACGTGAAAGTGCGCGATCAGGTTGTTGTCGAATTCGAGCGTGAGATACGCGATGTCCGCGAGATCATTCCCGATGTGGCCGCTGCCGATCGCCGAAACGGCCTTTGGCTGCTGCTGCAGCAAGTAATCCATTATCGACAGATCATGCGGCGCGAGGTCCCAGATAACATTCACATCATGCTGAAAAAGCCCGAGATTGATCCTCACCGAATCAAAATAATAAATATCACCAAGCCGTCCGCTTTCGATCACGTCCTTCATCTTTCGCACCGCTCCGGTGTAGATGAACGTGTGATCGACAAAGAGTTTTAGGTTTTTCTGCTCGGCGATGTTTATCAGCTCTTCCGCCTCGGTGACGCTCGATGTCATCGGCTTTTCGATGAATACGTGCTTTCCCGCCGTTAATGCATGCTTTGCGATCTCATGATGTGTCGAAACCGGTGTCGCGATCACCACGATGTCGATGTCGGGGCGTTCTATAATTTCAGCGTGATTTGTTGAGGTCTCGATGCCGTAGAACTGCTTTTGCATCTTCGCAAGGCGCTTTTCGTCCAGATCGCACGCGACAACCGCTTCGACCTCATCAAGCCCGAGAAAATTCCTAATTAAATTCGGCCCCCAATAACCAGCACCGATGACAGCAACTTTCATATTAATGACCGCCTTTTGCGAGCAGCATTACAGGCAGCGTTCTAAAAATTATACTCAGGTCAAAGAGCGGTGACATATTGTCGATGTAAAAAAGATCGAGAATGACCATATCGTTAAAATCCACCGCCGAACGTCCCGCGACTTGCCACAAACCTGTGCAGCCCGGAATAACGGACAATCGCCGCCGATGCCATTCCTGATATTGCTCCAGCTCATACGGCATGCAAGGCCGCGGCCCGACGAGACTCATCTCGCCTTTTAGCACATTAAATAACTGCGGCAACTCGTCGAGCGAAGTTTTTCTTAAGAATTTACCTATTGATGTAACGCGAGGATCGTCCTTGATCTTTTTCACTCTGTCGTTCGAATCTTTTGCAGCGATAAGGTCGGAAACGAATTCGCGGTGAGCCGTGTCGTCGTTATCAACATACATCGTCCGAAATTTATAAAATTCGAACGGCTTACAGTCTTTTCCAATTCGGGTGTGGTTATAAAAGACCGGGCCTTTTGACGTCATTTTGATCAACGCTGCGATCATAGCCATCGGTATCGCGAGCAAGATCAAACCAATTATCGTAACGCCGACATCAAAAATGCGTTTATAGACGGCAAACAGTGAATTCTCGTAATTCTGCGGCATCTTAACGATAGGCACGCCGAGATACTTTTCGAGAAGCACCTTTTCGGGAATGATGTTGTAAAGCTCGGAGACAAGGCGGACGTTTGCCGTCGTCGACTGCGCTTTGTCGATGATCTCGAGCAAATGCGAATGTGTCACGTCGCTCTCGGCGATGATGACCTCTTTGATCTCGTTCGCTTTGACCAGATGTTCAAGGTCGGCCATCGAACCTAAATTTATTAGGTCTTCAAAGATCCGCTCGCCGACCGGCGTTGCGTCATTTACAAATCCGATCACATCAAATCCATGTCTGTCATCGAGATCGACCTGAGCCGCGACCATTTTTGCGGTGCGGTCGCGTCCTATGATCAAGACCTTTCTCCGAATGATCTTCTTCTGCGAGGCAAGCGCAAATAGCGGCCGGAAAACAAGCGTTCGAAACAACATCACACCGAACAGGCTGAACAGGACAAACAACCCAAGCACAATGCGCGACTCAACAAAATCGAGACGTTTGAATACGAAGGTAATAATGACAAGTCCGATCAACCCGTAAAGCAGCGACTTTGCGATCGAGAGCATCTGCCGCCCGAAGGACATAAAATAATCAAGCTTATAGAGATTGAAATGCTGAAAGATGACGACCCAAACGAGCGAATAAATTATCACGAGAGCCGCCTGCGTTCGAACGAGCGGCCGCGACAAGAGTTCATTAGTTGGCACGTAATAAAAACGAGCATTCACAGCGGCAAACCACGCCGCAAGCAGCAAAATATAGTCGCAAGCGGCAAGAACGAATTTGTATGCTGGGTATTGCTTGAGCATTATTTATAGAAACGTATCTATCGTATTTATTACAAAGGCTTCTACTCTGTCGGTCAAGGCGCTGGGCCTTTGCTGGTCGCGGTGCTCGAGCCTGATCTTGGACAAGTCACGTACATCACGAATGAACGTTATCAATCCTTCAGATTCCATCTGGCGGTCGAGTGCTCCTTGTCGCCCTGCAAAAATGCTGTAAACAGGCACGCCAAGAAGAGCTGCTTCGCGATTCATCGTTCCGCCTCCAGAGATGAGGAGATCGGACGCAAAGGCAAGCTGCAAACCATCAATGGCCTCATCAAGAATGGCATAACGTCCGGCTGGATCGGGAATACTGGAGATGGAAACTCGCAAGTTGTCTGCCTGTTCCGATGTGCGGGGAACGATCACCGTAAACACGTTTTTTGCGTTCAGCAACAAATGTAAAATGTCGTCGAGCAACACCTCACTCTTTTCAGAATGATAGTTCGCGGTCGTGGCCGGCGGACGTAGAACGGTGAGCATCGCATTTTCATCTGCGTCGTACTGTTTCAAAAACTGCGAACGAAAATTCGGCTCGGGCATGAATCCTTTTATGTACAACTCCTCTTTGATGCCAGAATATTTCCGCCGCTTGGCGCGCGGTAATTTGATCTCATCCAACACGTCATCCGGAAGCTGATCTGGCACAAGCACGATGTCAGAAAAACGATTGAAAATTCCTGTTTCAGTAAATTCGTAATCGTACATTGTCACGACCGGAATTTTCAGCCATCTCGCGGCAAGCACCATAGAGCGCGAACCGTGACTTATCGCAACGGCGATCTTTTTTTGATTTGTTTTGACGTGAGAGACTAGTTGCTTTGCTCTGACCAATAGCCCGCGAATTTTATTGATCTTACTTTTACCGTAATGCGAACCTATGACTTTGTATGTGCCGCCAAAGCCGTGAAGTTCAAGCAAATCGCTAGTCTGGGAATGATCGCGTGCGGTGAGTATGACCTCGATGCCTTTTTCACGATAGTGCCTGATGATCGGCGCGAACAACGGCACATGCGGCGAATTATCGAGGTCGATCCAGATGGTTTTGCTCATCGGCGGAGAGCGATACTATTCATTTGCAGCGGCTGAAAGAGAAACCGCATTTTTCAGCGTAGAGGACACATACTCGATCTGCTCCCGCGTCAATTCTGCATACATCGGCAAACTTAAGATCTTGCTCATTTGCGAATGTGCGACCGGAAAATCCGAAGGCTGATGGCCAAGGTGTGCGTATGCTTCCATATACGGCAGCGCGATCGGGTAATGAGTGCCGGTCTCGATGCCTGCTTCGCCAAGCTTTGCCTGCACGGCATCACGATCTGGCACCTGGACGACGTAGAGATGATAAGTATGCCGCGAATGTTCCGGCTCGACGGGCAGTGTCAATTCTGTATCGCGAAGAAGTTCACTATAGATTCGGGCATTAGCTCGCCGTGCTTCGAGCCAGCTTTCCAGATGCGGTAGTTTGACCGACAGAACGGCGGCCTGGATGCCGTCCATACGGCTGTTGCGGCCTTCGATAGTGTGGCGGTTCTTTGCGGCCTGTCCGTGATTCGCTATGAGCCTGGCACGATCAGCTGTTTCCTTATTGTTCGTCGCTATTCCACCCGCATCGCCAAAGGCACCCAAATTCTTACTCGGGTAGAAACTGAACGTCGCCGCATCACCAAATGAACCGATCTTTTGCCCTCTGTAAGTTGCTCCATGAGCCTGTGCCGAATCTTCAAGCACTTTCAGATCGTGCTTTCGAGAGATCGACATTATTTCGTCCATTTCGGCGGGCAGGCCGTAGAGATGAACAGCGATAATCGCTTTTGTTTTCAGTGTGATCTTTTCCTCGATCTTTGCAGTGTCGATGTTGTAAAACATTGGCTCAATGTCGACAAAAACCGGCTTTGCACCGATATTAGAAACCGCTTCCGCGGTAGCAATAAATGTGTTTGCCGGCAGCAGGACTTCGTCGCCGGGTTCGACGCCTATGGCCTTTAAAGCGATCTCGATCGCGTCTGTCCCGTTCGCGCAAGCAACACAGTGATTCACACCCAAATATTCGGCAAATGACGTTTCAAATGCAGCAGCGTATCGCCCGCCGATGAATGCCGTTTCTGACATTACTTCGGCAACGGCAGCGTCAAACTCATCCTTTAGGCTCAAATACTGTGCTTTCAGGTCAACAAAAGGAACTTTCATAAACTCAATATATTATGCGGCAAATGGCGACTCTTGTCAGGTTTATCAAACAAAAGGTAGTATTTATTCTTCGTTTATGAAACAGATACTTCAAAATATGCGCTCCGGCGTGGTGGCTGTTTACGATGTGCCCGCACCAAGCGTTCAGCGTGGCCGTTTGCTAGTTAGAACTGCTGCCTCATTGATAAGTGCCGGTACCGAAAAAAATACTGTCGATATGGGCAAGAAAAGCCTTCTCGGCAAGGCAAGGCAACGTCCCGATCTTGTAAAACAAGTCATCGACAAGGCTCGAACCGAGGGCCTGATGAACACCTACACCGCCGTCAAAGCAAAGCTCGACGGAACAACGGCTCTTGGTTACAGCGCGGCAGGGATCGTTACAGCGGTCGGCGACGACGTAACAGGGTTTAAGGTCGGTGATCGGGTTGGATGCGCCGGTGCTGGTTATGCTTCGCATGCTGAGATGATCTCTGTTCCGCAGAATTTATGTGTTCGATTACCTGACGAGATCAGCTTTGACGAAGGTGCATTCGGAACGCTCGGTGCGATCGCTCTACAAGGTGTCCGTCTTTCGCAGCCTACATTGGGCGAAGCGTTCGTTGTCATTGGGTTGGGTTTGCTTGGACAGATCACCGTCCAATTACTCAAAGCCAACGGCTGCCGGGTTTTCGGTATCGATATTGACGATGCAAAACTAAGTCTCGCACGCGAATTAGGAGCGGAAATGTGTGCAACTCCACTCGATGCTCCTCGTCTGGTAAAAGAATGGTCGCGCGGACGCGGAGCCGATGCGGTTCTTATCACAGCGGCAACTCCGTCAAACGATCCCATTGAACTTGCAGGTGATATTTCACGGTCAAAAGGACGTGTGGTTGTCGTCGGCCTCGTCGGAATGGACGTGCCGCGAAATGTCTATTATTTGAAGGAACTTGCGTTACAAATATCGATGTCCTACGGCCCGGGCCGCTATGATCCTGAATACGAAGAGCGAGGTCATGATTATCCTTTCGCTTATGTCCGTTGGACCGAGGGGCGCAATCTCGAAGCCTTTTTCGATCTGGCGGCAAGCAAAACCATTTTGCTCGAACGTCTGATCTCGCATCGTTTTCCCGTCGAACGCGGTGAGGACGCCTACAAGCTGATCTCGGGCGAAACAAAAGAGCCGTATCTTGGGATCGTTCTTCAATACGATTCCGCGAAAAAGATTCCGGTAAGATTAGAATTTGAAACAAAGACGGCGAATAAACAGTCAGCGGTTCGCATTGGCATGATCGGGGCAGGAAGTTATGCTCAAAAACTCCTCCTGCCTAATTTCAAATCAGACGGCGCTCAATTTTGTTCAATTGCAACGGCAGCAGGTTTGACTGCTCGCGATGTCGCGGGGCAATACGGGTTTGCGAGCTGTGTTTCTAACGCGAGCGACGTAATAAATGATATAAATGCAAATTTGATCGTCATCGCTACGCGACATGATACACACGCGTCGCTCGCCGAGGCCGCTCTAAAGCAAAACAAACATGTCTTTGTCGAAAAGCCGCTAGCGATGAATGATACTGAACTTGACGGAGTATTAGCCGCTGCTGCTGGTTCAAGTGGAAGGCTGATGGTCGGATTCAATCGTCGTTTTTCTCCATCCGCCAAGCAGACAAAAGAGTTTTTCGGCGCAGACAGACAGTTCCCGCTTTCGATCATGTACAGAGTTAACTCGGGTCGCATTCCTCAGGATAGCTGGATACAGGATCCAGTTCAGGGCGGTGGACGTATTGTCGGAGAGGTTTGTCATTTTATCGACCTCATGCATTTTCTGACTGGCTCGGTTACAACGCGTGTCTTTGCAGAGTCGGTAACGAGCCGCAGCCACGATATTACCGATGGTGATTCGGTATTCATAACTTTGAAATTCGCCGATGGATCAAACGGAGCCATCGCGTATTTGGCCGAAGGCGACCGTTCGATGCCAAAGGAGCGCGTAGAAATCTACGGCGGCGGCAAAGCGTTCGTACTTGACGATTTTCGCTCGGTGTCGATGTTTAGCGGCGGAAAAGAAACAAAGAAGAAACTGGCAGTGCAGGACAAAGGGCAAAAGGAAGAAGTTCGCTCTGTATGTTCGACCGTCCTTAACGGCGGCGATGGTCCGATTGCGCTTGCCGACCTTGAAGCAACGACTCGAGCCACATTCCGGATTCTAGATTCACTCCGAACCGGCGAAGCTTTAAACGTCGGGAGCATCGAGGAACGCTTGCATCCACAACTCGAGAGTTAATAGTTGAAATACCTGTAAGCTAAGATCCTCTTTTCCCGACAGATTAGCTGCAATAATCTTCCTCACTTCTACAGGTTCAAACAGCCCACGTTCTCGGATCGTTTTTTCAGATAAAAGCTCCTCGACCATTGGCCGCAATGGGCCACGCAGCCATGATCTGACAGGCGCTCCAAAACCTGCTTTTTTTCGCCAGACAACATCGTGAGGCAAAAGCTTTTCAGCCGCACGTTTGAGGATGTACTTCCGTTTTAAACCCTTTAATTTTAGGTTGACCGGTATTCTTGCCGCCATTTCGACCAATTCGACATTTAGAAAAGGAACGCGTACTTCCAGATTGGCAGCCATAGCCGTTTTGTCGGTGTAGGCCAGATTCAGGCACGGCAGAAAGGTTTTGAAATCGACATAAAGCAGACGATTGATTGGGTCAGCGTGCCGTACCCGTTCAAAATATGAACGATGGTATTTATAGGCATCAAAGCTCTTAGACCGTTCTCTCAGATCATCGGAATAAAGACGCTGCTTTGCCTCGGCTGTAAAATAGGTCCCAAACCCAAGATAGCGATCCTCAAAATCCATCGAAGCGCTGCGGGCAAATTTTTTAGCGTTTCTCAGCGGAGCTGTAAGCTTGCCCGGCAAGCCGCCTGGCAAAACACTTTCAATAATGTTGAAGACCGGCCTGCGGATCCGTTGCGGCACAGGATCGAATACACCAGCCAGTTTCATCGCAAGCTGTCGCGGATATCCTGCAAATACCTCATCGCCGCCAACACCCGACAGTAACACGGTCAGCGTTTCGCGGGCGGCTTTTGACACAAGATAACTCGTTATCACCGCCGGGTCTGCCACAGGCTCATCCATGTGCCAGACGAGCATCGGAAGAAGGTCGGCTACTTCAGGTTTTAGCATCAACTCGTGATAGTTCGTGTTGAAAAGCTTGCCAACCCGTCGGGCCCAAATCGTATCGTCCGGGATAATGTCGTAACGCAGATCTTGCTGGTCGATACCAACGGTATAAGTCGAGACCTTTTGCCCGTTGCTGTGCTCATTCATCAGGGCTACAACAACCGAGGAATCTACACCGCCTGACAGAAATGCGCCGAGCGGTACATCCGACAGCATTTCCATTTTGACAACATTATCAAACGTAGACATAAGTTCTTCACGCCATTCATCTTCGCTTTTTCGAGCATTGATATCCTCAAACTTCAGGTCCCACCATTCGGCTTGTTTGATCTCACGGTTTTTCCATTGAAGGTAATGCGCAGGTGGGAGTTTGAATATGTTTTTGAATGGAGTTTGCGGATCGGGCGTCCAGAGAAATGTCAGATATTGATCAAGGCCTTCATAATCAAGCTCAGCACGAATGAGTTTGGTCGCTACGATCGCTTTTATTTCAGATGCAAAGATAAAATTATCGCCGATCTTTGCGTAATAAAGCGGTTTGATACCTGCCCGGTCTCGTGCGAGAGTCAGCTCTTTTTCACGGTCATCCCAAACCGCAAATGCAAACATCCCATTGAGTTTATTGAGACAACCGACATTCCACTCGCGAAATGCCTTGAGCAAAACTTCGGTGTCAGAATTTGTATTGAAAATATGCCCTTTTGACTCAAGTTCCCGACGAATTTGTTTGTAGTTATAGATCTCGCCGTTAAGGATAATTGCGAACCGGTTGTCCTCAGTGAACATCGGCTGATGCCCTGCGGGCGATGTGTCGATGATCGACAGGCGGCGATGGCCGAGGCACATTTTTAATTGCCCGCGGCCGAAAGTCTCGGAGACAAAAACACCCTCATCATCGCGGCCGCGATGCTCGATGGATCTGAGCGCCGCTCCTATACGCATCTCGGGGTCTTTACAGATCATTCCTGCAATTCCGCACATATAACTAGTGTTTTCGAGGCTTCATCCACACCCACAAGTGCCACCCGAGAAGCCCGGCAAGCGGCAGCCATTTTACCTTTAGCGGTGGAGCATGCATAAAATGCTGATCGGCTTTTACTATCTCAAAATGCCGGAAATCCGTTCGCACATCGTCAAGTCCATATACTTTTGAATATGGATTGAAAGGCCCGTCCGTGCTGACATTAATGAAATTCCTAATCGAAAGATAGTTTTCTATTCCGACCTTTTGAGCGTTGTCGAGATGGTCACCGTAGATGCCGCCTGCCCTGATCCCAAGCCCGTAAAGGCCGAGCAAGCCAATCCGCCTAAGAATGGAAATACTGAGCAGATAGTTCAGCGACCGCTTTGCGTAGAGCATGACGACAAGCTCGCCGTTTGGTTTCAATACTCGGTAGATCTCCTGTTCAGCAACCTTGATCTCGGGAATATGATGCAAGACACCATGGCTAAAGACAATATCGAAGGAATTTTCAGGAAAAGGAAGGACGAGCGCACTCGCCTGCTCGATGCGATCAAAGCTAAGATTTTTCAGAGCAAACCGCATTCTTGTTCTTTTCACAGATTCGTCCGTTAGATCGATGCCGGAAAATGATGCACCTCGACTGGCGATCTGCTCGGAATCAGCACCCTGGCCGAGACCGATTTCTAAAACCTTTTTGCCCGCAAAATCAATACGATCAAGATTTGAAAGGATGTGCGGCTCAGTTGAATACCGATAATCATCATACCGGCGAAAAAAAACCTCATACTCGCCACGCGTTTCTATATTCAGATCACCGACGAGTTCCGCCCCGCAGGAGTGTGTCTGCCAGAAATCTTTGATCTCGTTTTCCATCTTTTCTAGCTGTCGCTTTCGATCAAACGGGCCAGTGCGTATGTCATCCACGCCTGTCCCCAACGCATGAATGAAGTCTTGACGACACTGTTCTTTCGCCGCTGATAATAAAAACACCCGCGCTGATCAAGCATATTCTTTATCGTCCACCCCGCTGTTTTTTGTGCCATGGGAAGCATTCGGTCATCAACGGTGCATAGTTCACACATCACCGTAATTGCGGCCGCAGCCGAATGAATATCGATAGGATAGACGGATTTGTCGTAATACTTCGGCGTGCCATCGCCGAGAAAAAAATTGTCTACCCAAAAATGGACGCCTGATTTGATCGCATCATTGATCTCCTGCTGAAGACCCGGAATTAGATCTTTGATACGGTGAAGCGATTGTAATACATAGGCTGTGTGAAAGTTGTCGACCCAGCCTTGAGACTCTTTTGCTCCGTAAATCCAAGAGCCGTCACCTCGCTGGCGACGGCACACAAACCTAGCGGTCTTTGCTGCCATTTCGAGATAGTCGGTATTTCCCGTTATCGCGCCGACACGCGCAAGCGATTCGCCGGCGAGCAGGCTTGCGTTAAATATTACACTCTTATCGACCGGCGTATAGCTAAAGCAAACTTCATCGCCAGTTTCGACTGGCCGGTTCAGTTTGGTGAGAATAAAATTGCAGATCTCACTCGCAACGGTCAAGTATTTCTCATCCTTAAATATCTGGTATGCCTCAATAAGAGCCTGCGAAGCAAATGCGGTAGGCACAATAGCGGGTGTGCCAAGCGGAGCAAAAAATGCGCGCGACTGCCAGTCAAAATTATAGCCGAATGCCGTCGTAGTCCTCTCGTCAGTTGTTGTTCCTACGATCTTTGTTTCAAGCAGGCGACCGATCAGCGATCGGGTATTTTCTGCATGTCGCGAATCACCGGTCGTGCGGAAACGGGACAATTCGGCTAAAGCGAATAATGCCAAGCCTTTCGGATTCACACCTTTTTCCACGCCAAGCAATGGACGCAGATTTGGCCCAGAACGTTTTACCATCTGAAGCCACGCAAGCCGCATTACAGCAAAGTGTTTCAACGGTGTTAGCCGAAACAAACGGCTGTTCAGGCCGTCGAATGGGTCATAGCCAGCAAAGTCTTGATCTTTGCAGTAAGCATAAAGTTGTTCATAAATTTTTTCGAGATCGGGCGCCATCAGTAGTTGATAAAAGTGAGGTTACCATAATTGCGGACTCACGGCTTTTGCCCTTTAGCTTTAAAAGCAGGATAATAAAGCCCTGTAAAGTAGCGGTTTGTATGAAGTTTTTCTCCGATATTCGGCTCTTACTGCTGGGCCTTTGGCTCGGGGCAGCAGTGTTTTTTATCGGAATTGCGCAGATAGCTTTTTCGGTATTACCGCAGCGGGAGTTGGCCGGTGCGGTAGTTGGAGGCGATCTGGCATTGCTCAATTACAGCGGCCTGGCTGTGGCGACTTTACTTTTATTGTCGTCGACGGTCGGCGTTTCGCATCTCAACAAATTCTGGCTCTGGATAGAAAGATCTTTACTACTGCTATTAGGAGCAGGATGTGCGGCCGGACAATTTTTGATCGGGTTCTGGCTTTCGTCGGTCAGGGCTCAAATGGGACGGCCGATAGATGAATTGGCCGCTGATGATCCACTAAAGATCCAATTTAATACGCTGCATGAATACTCAGTTTGGATCTTGTTTACGGCAATGATCGCTGCATTGATAGCGTTCTTTATTATTTCAAATCGTAAATTCGGCACTGGAAAAGTTGCTGCACCTGATGTTTACGATTTCTCAAAGGAATTTAAGGTCTGATCGTTATGGAACTTATTGAAAAAAAGAGTGATCTCTCGAGTCGCTTTTCCCGGTGGAAAGCAAATGACGAGCTCGCGAGTTATCCGTGGGTTGAAAATATTCATTCGCCCTTTACACCGGCACGGCGTGCTTTGCCGATGCTCAATTTGGCTCTAATCTCTTCTGCCGGTGCATATATTGATGGAATGGACTCGTTTGATACGGACTCGCGCGACGGCGATCTTAACTACCTTGAAATTCCGGTCGAGGTCGACGCCGCTGATATGCGTTATGCCGCAAAAGGTTATGATGCCAAGGCAGTTAGAGAAGACCGAAATGCTCAGATACCGATCGACCGCTTACTCGAATATCAGGCAAATGCAGTGATCGGCGGCCTCAACAACGCCTGGTGGAGCATCAGCAGCTATATTCCGAATGCCGCGCGAGTTGCCGACGAACTTGCTCCAAAGATCGCCGATAGGCTTCACCGTTATGACATTCAGGCGGCACTTCTTGTTCCGGCAACGCGGCTTTGCCATCAGACTCTCGGCATCATTGCCCGTGCGATCGAGGAAAGTGGAATTCCCACCATCATGATATCGGTTGACCCCAAGATCACTGACAAAACCCGGCCGCCGCGCACAGGGTATTACAACGGAGAATTCGGTTCGGTCGCGGGTAAACCGAATTGGCCTGAGTATCAACTGCGTGTGCTGGATGAGACTTTGCGTTGGATAGAGACGTTTGATCAGCCGGGTTCGAGAAAACTTGCGGTCGATCTTGAAAGTCAGGTAGAAGCCGCACGTGGAGAGCGTTAACACCTCACATCGATCTAGTGAGGCATTTGCCACGCCTTTATTGCATCGATCGGATATAACAGCATGATGATGTTTATCAGCAGGCTGTCGCGAATCCAAAAGATGAGGACAGCTTCAGTTGCTAAGAATAAAATAAGCGACCTCCAAAACCTTAGCTTATAGCCGATAAGAAATCCGGTCGCACAGCACAAAATATCTGATATCGAATTAATGACCGAATCGCCAAAATAATCGAGTGAGATCGTTACTTCACGATAGCGGTTGATCACATAGCTCGAGTTTTCAGCGATTTCCCAAGCACCTTCGATCATTACGGCTATCAATAAACGCCAGACTAGCGGAACCTTTCGAAATATCAACCCGAGCAGCCAAAATTCAAGTATGCCGTGAAGAACGTGTGTAAAAGAGTACGGATCGATCAGATGCTGAGAATTATGTGTTGACCAGATATCCCAAACCCACAATGACTTGTCGCCAGCCTGGCACCACCAAACGCGGCCTTCAAACCAAAGAGTCAGCATTGCCACGAGCACAACACCAAACATCAGGAGCCACGGGACATAATCACGCCGCGCTCCAATTTTGAACAAGTGCTGCTGCATTTTGTGATGGGGGTTTTGTTCCGTTCCACCCAAAGTGGAACAAATGGAACAACGTGGAACGCTTAAAAGCGCTTAACTGGGACGCATGCGTCCCAAAGCCGTATCTTATTCTGTTGAAACGGTTTCCTCACCGTGAAGTGCTGCATTCAACGTATGCCACGACAGACTGGCGCACTTCACACGCGCCGGAAATTCAAGGACACCGGCAAAGATGCGCAATTTACCGAGATGATTTTCATCGGTTTCAATATCGAGTTCACCGGTAACCATTTTATGGAATTCGTCAAAGATCATCTCGGCTTCGGCCTTTGTTTTCCCTTTGACGGCCTGTGTCATCATAGAGGCCGACGCCTTTGAGATAGCGCAGCCCGAACCTTTGAACGACACATCTTTGACTGTATCGCCATCCATCTCAACATAAACGCGCAACGCATCTCCGCATAGCGGATTTTTACCGTCGGCTGTTTTATCCGCATTCTCGATCTCACGAAAGTTTCGCGGATTCTTGTTATGATCGAGTATTGTGTCTTGATAAAGTTCGTTTAGTTCTGACATCTATAATTGCTACAAAATAATATTCACAATTTGCATGAGCAAATAGTGACCGAGTTTCTATTATAACCGCTTGCGAACGAAGTGTGAGTTCAGAACAAGCCGGTGATATTTCCATTTTCGTCAATATCAACATGCTCGGCCGCGGGATGTTCCGGGAGTGCCGGCATCGTTCGCATGTCGCCGCAGATCGGATAGATAAAGCCTGCCCCGACACTCGCCCGAACTTCGCGAACCGGCAAAGTAAAACCGGAAGGAGCACCCTTTAATGTCGGATCGTGACTAAGGCTAAGGTGTGTTTTTGCCATGCAGATCGGCAAATTACCAAAGCCGTTCGCTTCGTACGCTGCGATCTGCTGGTCAGCGAACGGTTCGTAGCTGACACCGTCCGCTCCATAGATCTTTGTTGCGATGGCTTCGATCTTTGCCTTTATCGGCTGGTCGAGATCGTAGAGAAACTTAAATTCGTGCGGCTGATCGGCGGCGGCGATCACCATCTCGGCAAGTTCAATGGCACCTTTTCCGCCATCGGCCCAATGCGTTGAAACAGCGGCGCCGAGCGCACCGGATTCAATGGCGATGCGTTTCACTGCTTCGATCTCGTCCGCGTGATCGGATTCAAACGCATTGATCGCTACCACCGGCGTTACGCCGTGGATCCTGATGTTCTCAATTTGCTTTCGCAGATTGCTCGCACCTGCCTCGACATCAGCTACGTTATTTTCGAGCATTTCAGGCGGCAGCGGCTTTCCGGCAACGATCTTGTACTTGCCGCTATGTGATTTTAGAGCTCGGATCGTCGCAACTATGACGCACGCGTCAGGCTTGAGGCCGCTGTAACGGCACTTTATGTTAAAGAATTTTTCCGCACCGATATCCGCGCCAAAGCCAGATTCGGTCATAAGATAGTCAGCGGTTTTAATTCCGATCAGGTCCGCGAGTATGCTGCTGTTGCCGTGAGCCACGTTGGCAAACGGCCCGGCATGCACAAGTGCCGGCGTGTTTTCAAGAGTCTGCATGATCGTCGGCCGAATTGCATCGCGCATCAAAACGGTCATCGCACCGGCAGCACCGATCTCTTCGGCAGTTACAGGCTTTTTATCGTGAGTCATTCCGACAACAATGCGTCCAAAACGCTTTCGCATGTCCTGAAGCGACGTCGTCAAAGCAAGTATCGCCATCACCTCGGAGGCGACCGTTATATCAAAACCGGTCTCACGCGGAATGCCGCCTTCCATGCGTCCGCCGAGGCCAATGATGATCTTACGCAGCGCTCTGTCGTTTGTATCAACGACACGTTTCCATGTGATGCTGTGCGGATTCATGTTGAGTGGGTTGCCGCGTAACAGTTTGTTGTCCGTCATCGCCGCAAGCAAATTATTTGCGGCCGTAACAGCATGGATATCTCCCGTAAGATTGAGATTAAAGGTCTCCATCGGCACGACCTGAGCGTTACCGCCGCCGGCAGCGCCGCCTTTTATGCCAAATGTCGGGCCTTGTGACGGCTGGCGCATCGTCACGACCGCGCGCTTGCCGAGATGCTTCATCGCCTCGCCAAGGCCGATCAGCGTGGTCGATTTGCCTTCACCAAGCGGCGTCGGCGTGATCGCCGAAACATCAATATACTTGGCATTCGGCCGGTCCTTGAACTTCTCAATTACATTGAGGCGGACTTTGGCAATATACGGGCTGCCGTACATGTCAATATCATCTGAGCCGAGGCCGAGTTGTTCGGCGATCTCCTGAACGGGCCGTAATTTCGCGTGTTGAGCTATGTAAAGGTCGGTATGCATGCTTGAATTGTGCCACAGTCAAATTTGAAGTAAAGTGACAAGGCTCACAGAAAATTTAGGCAAAGACCTCAATGACCTTTTGCACCGCATCAGCCAGTTTATCGATCTCTTCGCGGGTATTATAGAACGCGAACGAGGCACGTGCCGTGGCGGGAACATCAAAAAATTCCATCACCGGTTGCGCACAATGATGACCGGCCCGCACAGCGATGCCGTCCTGATCGAGAATAGTGCCGATGTCGTGCGGATGAACATCATTAATAGTGAACGACAATACACTTGCTTTATTTGCCGCCGTACCGATGATGGTCACGCCCGGAATATCGGACAGACGCTGCGTTGCGTATTCGAGCAGCTCGTGTTCATAGGCAGCTGCAGCTGCAAAATCTATCGAATTGATATAGTCGACCGCAGCACCCAAACCAATGCCGGCAGCGATAGCCGGCGTTCCGGCCTCGAATTTATCAGGCAATCCGGCGAATGTTGTTCCCTCAAAACTGACCGTGCGTATCATTCCTCCGCCGGTCTGATACGGCGGCATTTTTTCGAGCCATTCTTTTTTACCGTAAAGTATGCCGCTGCCTGTCGGACCGAACATCTTATGTCCCGAAAATGCAAAGAAATCTACGTCGAGGTCCTGCACATCCACAGGAAAGTGCGGC
>CAZGSC010000010.1:0-37502 GCA_964528325.1 uncultured Chloracidobacterium sp.
CTACCTGACGGTAAACTGTACGATCTTTAACTGCACTGACTGACTTCCTGGCTCATAAGATCTGATATGCAGAACGACCGCGTCACCGACCCTCAAGCGAGAAGCCGCATCATTGAAAGCTTTCAGATCAGCGACAGTGACGCGATTTAAACGCTGTATGAGATCACCTTCGCCCAAAGCGGGGAAGCCAAGTGAATTTTTTAGGTCCGAAGTAAAGCTGGCAGAATTGACCTCTTTGATAACGAGCCCCTTGAGGCCTTGAAGTTTGTATTTTTGCGCGAGAGGCGGCGTTAATTCCGCCAACGTGAGGCCAAATGGTTTCTGCTCCTCGCTTACATCTTTGACCGGTATTTTTGGAACACTGCTGTCTGTCGAAGAAACTCTACGCGACGGACGTTCTCCAAGTTTAATCGATGCGTTCTTTCGATCAAGGTTCGCTCCAGCCTCTCGAAGATAAACAAGCGATATCAACTGTCCGGGCTGCACCCCGGCAACTTTTGAGATCATATCCCGGGCATTCTCTACTTTTTGCCCATTTAATTCGATGACGATGTCGCCGACCTCCAATCCGGCTATTGCAGCAGGACTCTGTTTGTCAGGGATATTTGTAACGATCGCTCCCTTAGCTTCCGGAAAACCATAAACGCGGGCAAACTCCGGTCCGACGGAATCAAGATATGCCCCCAAATACCCTCGGCGAACTTTTCCATTCTTGACTAACTGGGCATAAACGTTTGCCGTTTCATTCGACGGCAAAGCAAAGCCGACGCCGTTGTATCCGCCTGTCGCGGTTGCGATCTGCGAATTGACACCTATGACATCGCCATCCATGTTGACAAGCGGACCACCCGAATTGCCTGGATTTATGACTGCGTCGGTCTGAATAAAACGCTGAAATGGCGATGTGCCGGGTGTCTCACGCCTTGTCTGTGAGATTATCCCGGCGGAGACCGATTTTGCGAGGCCAAACGGTGAGCCTACCGTGAGTACCCAATCGCCGATCTCGGCTTTGTCCGAATCCCCAAATTTAAGGAACGGCAGTTCGCGTCTCGCTTCGATCTTAAGAACCGCGAGGTCGGTCTCTTCCCTTCCGTCCGAGCCCACTACGGTTGCCGTAAATTCCTCACCCGAATCAAGCTTGACCGTAACCCTTTCTGCATTCTCAACAACATGTGAATTAGTAAGTATGTAACCGTTCTTATCGACGATAAAACCGCTTCCAAGCGAATGTGCCGGACGCTGGCTGCCAAAAAAATCCAAAATTCCGTCCGGGGCGTCGGGTTTGACCGGACCGCTATATATAGCCGGGCTCTTGCCTTTCGTATCAATGCTGACAATTGCAGGCGCGACTTTCTTTGCTATATCCGCAAACGACCTCGTCCTGTCCGGTTGTGCATTGATATCAATTGCTGACAACACGAAAGCTAAAAAAATAAAGCACAATACAACTCTTGTTTGTCTTAAAGGCAGCAATCTATTGTGTTTGAACATAGTCAAGGAAGGCTCCTGAGTAAGCGATCTACCGGCGGGAAGCTATTATTAAAAAATTATATCAAATCACGATGATGAGAGAATCACTTTTAGAACACCCTTTTCCGCAGCACGTTCCATCGCAGCCACACCCTTTGAAAGCGAGAACTCATCGGAGATAAGGCCTTCTACATCCACGGCCCGACTTGCTAACAATGCAAGTGCCGGCTCCATCCGACCGCACCTCGAACCAACGATCGTTATCTCATCGACAACAACGCGCGATGCCGCCCACGTCGGCGTTCCATGAAACGTGGACTTAAGCACTATCTTGCCGCGCGGTTTTACCAGATCGAGTGCCGTTGCAAATCCCGATTCGGAGCCACTTGCCTCGACGACAACTTCGAAACGACCGGAAGTCGCCGGCGTCAGACTATTGAGCAAGACCCCTTCGATGCCGCTTTTTTCAACAATGGACAACTTGGATCTGTGCTTGCCGATAAGAACAACGTTTTGTGATCTGGAGGCAAGGCTCATTGCACACAGCAAGCCGAGCTTACCGTCGCCGATGATCGCGACCCTTGTTTCCGGCAATATCTCGACTTGCTCAATGATGCCATAAGCCGCGGCGAGAGGCTCAGCGAAAACAGCTTGCTCGTTCGTGACCTGGTCAGGAACCTCGATAAGATTCCGCGATGGCAGCTGCAAAAATTCAGCATGTGCTCCGTCGCGGCCGACGATGCCAAGGACGGTCCGCTTGGGACAATGTCGGGAATCTCCCGTAATGCACCGCTCGCAAGTTCCGCAGCCTGCGTTTATCTCGCCAACGACCCGTTTACCTACGATCTCCGGCCTATCGTTGGAGCTTTCCACGACACCCACAAATTCATGGCCGATCGTTCCTGTGAAACCGGCATAGCCTCGTACGATCTCAAGATCGGTGTTGCAGATGCCCGACATTGAAACACCAACCAAGGCCTCCGATCCATTATCAGGCTTGGGGACGTCTGCCACCCCAAGGCCGCCATCATGAGTAAATCGCAACGCCTTCATAATCTCCGGATTATATACGAATGAAATACCGACCAATAACTGCTAGATAAAAATGTTGTATACTTTCGAGTTGTTGGAGACAATATTATTGAATTTATGCTGAGAATTGTAGTTTTGTTAACTCTGCTATTGGTGATCAGCTCCGTTTTCGCCTGCAGTCAGATGTCAAGCGGCGGTGCGACGCCAACCGAAGCTTACAAGCTCCTCTACGCTGCTGTTAAAAGCAAAGATACCGAAGCGATCAAAAAACAGCTCACAAAAAAATCGATCGAATTCGGTGCGATGGCGGCGCAGCGTAACGGCACTCCGATCGAGAAGGTCTATGAGAACGGGTTCACAGCCACGACGTTTTCTGAATCCTTGCCAACAATGCGTGATGAACGCGTAAACGGCGACATGGGAGCCTTGGAAGTTTGGAACTCAAAGGACAGCAAATGGGAAGATCTTGCTTTTATCAAAGAGGACGGCGCCTGGAAGCTGGCGGTCGGCGATATGTTTGCCGGCACATATAAGTCACCCGGCCCGGGACGTGATGTGATCGAAAAGCAGGCCGCGAACGCCGCTGCGAATTCTGAAGTGCAGAACGCACCAATAATGAATTCAAATGCACCGATGCCCGGCATAAATACAGCATCCAACAGATCTACCCATTCAAATAAGTAATGACGGACGCTTCCACCATCGCTGAAATCATCAAAACCTATCAAAAATACGGCTGGATATTACGCCGCGTGCTGCTTACGAGCAAGTCGGTCAGGAAATTACAACGGGACAAAGATGCTCTTTTTGGCGATGCCGCTATAGTCGATTCTGTAATTGATGCGGCTTGGTTTTCGCGTCCGCCAAAGAGCGGCGGAGTGGCTTGGGAAGTACGGTATTTAGGTGATATTCCTTTTGCCTTGCTTGAAAAAGTGGACGAAGAGGATGAGCAGTTTGAAAATATTCTCAGAGATGTCGAGGTTCGTCTTTGCGAAACTATCTCAGCAAAAATATCAGCTTGACAACCGCGCCGTGCGATAGCAAACTTAGTCAATTGACATGATGATCAAGGAATTAGGCGGAAGGGTTGCGAGTGTTTGGGAGGGCCTGCGACCCAACACAAAAAAGATGCTCGTCGGAGCGTTGCAGTCGAGCAATTCACCTCAGACAAACACAAAAGCTCCAAAGTTCTCATACGACGCTCATGCCGACTGGGAAGTGAGCCGTCTGCTCACTGCCCTGGATGAACAATCAAGAAAAAGCTCGACCCGAAAGGACTCAGCAAAATTCGCGGAGATCTCGCAATTTGCGGATGCCTGTGCACGAGTACTCGAAGCTCAATCGGCATCGGCTGAGGTCTTTATACAACTTGCTGAGCGCGTCATAAGAGAAAATAACTACGAGCGGCTTGATAAGCTTGCTAACACCTTGGCCGAACGTTACTCGGCCAGCGAAATTGCCGAGATCGTACGCCAGACCGAACTCCCGCAGATCCGTGCGATCGCCTACGAAACCCTTTCAATGCTGCCGATCCCTTCGATCCTGCCATTGCTGGATGATCCGCTTTATGCCGAGATCGCAGCCGGTGCCCTTGAGCAAAAAGCCTACGAATTTGATTCCGATGAGGCCCGCGACATTCTCGACCAAATGGAAGCGGAAAATAATGCCAGCGGCGATTGAAAGAAAACACAACATCGAAAAATACAAAAAGGCACGAGTTTTTCATCGTGCCTTTTTACATTCTGCGTCCACAGATGTCTCTGCCTTGACCCCTTACCCGCTGATCGATGACTGTTTCTCCTTCAACCGTGTCGGATACATTGGAAATTTCGCGGCTATCTCGGCAACTCCGCTCCTTACCTTCGCCTTTACTTCCTCTGATTCCGGTTCGTGAATGACGGCGGCGATCAACTCCCCGATCAGTTTCATTTCCGCTTCCTTCATCCCGCGAGTTGTAAGAGCAGGTGTTCCAAGGCGAATGCCCGAGGCGACAAAGGGCTTATTTGTATCGAACGGGATAGTGTTTTTATTCACCGTAATATGCACGGCCTCAAGAGCCTTTTCGGCAGCCTTTCCGGTTATGCCTTTGCCGTCCATAAAAACATCGACAAGTAACAAATGATTGTCTGTTCCGCCGGAAACCAATCGCAATCCGGCATCACTCAATGTGCCGGCAAGTGCCTTGGCATTAGCGATTATCTGCTGCTGGTACAACGTAAAGTCGTCCCGCAAAGCTTCACCGAAAGCCACTGCCTTGGCAGCAATAATGTGCATCAGCGGACCGCCCTGCACTCCCGGGAAAACACTACGATTCAGATCGGCCGCAAATTCCTCACGGCACAAGATCAATCCTCCGCGAGGCCCGCGAAGTGTCTTATGTGTAGTCGTTGTAACAAATTCGCAGTGCGGCACCGGCGACGGATGCAGGCCTGCTGCGACCAGACCGGCAATATGTGCAATATCTGCCATAACCTTTGCCCCAACGCTGCGGGCGATCTCGCCAATGCGCTCAAAATCTATCGTGCGGGGATATGCCGACGCCCCGCAGATAAGTAATTTGGGTTTATGCTCCTCAGCCGTCTCTTGCAGTTTGTCGTAATCTATCTGCTCCGTCTCACGGTTTACGCCATAATCTGCAACCTTGTAATTGATCCCCGAAAAATTGAGCGGATGCCCGTGCGTCAGATGGCCGCCGTGCGACAGATTCATACCCAGGAGCGTGTCGCCGTGCTCCAAAGCTGTCATCAGCACCGCCATATTGGCCTGTGCGCCCGAATGCGGCTGCACATTCGCGTGCTCTGCCCCAAAGATCTCCTTTGCACGATCAATAGCTAAGTTTTCGACAACATCGGCAAACTCGCACCCACCGTAATAACGCTTGCCCGGATAACCTTCGGCGTATTTGTTCGTGAAGACCGTGCCCATCGTCTGAAGAACCGCTTCGGAAACGAAATTCTCCGACGCGATCAACTCAAGCCCGTTCGTTTGCCGCCGAACCTCGTCGTCTATGGCTTCGCTGACCAATGGATCAACCGCTGCAATATTTGCTGTAAAAAAGTCACTCATAAATTAATAATATCCGTTTTTGCTTATTGAATCATCGACGAGAACTCATTTTCATCCATTACCGCCACACCGAGGCTTTCCGCTTTGGTCAATTTTGATCCGGCGTCACTGCCTGCAACCACAAAATCAGTATTCTTGCTGACGGATGAAGAAACGCGGCCGCCGCGTTCTTCGATAAGTTTCGCGGCATCGTCGCGGGTATAGTTTTCGAGTTTGCCTGTTAGAACAAATGTCTTACCGACAAAGCGTTCGTCGAGCATTGCAGTACTTGCTTCGTCAGTTTCGGTATTAACTCCGGCGGCTTTGAGACGCTCGACGAGATCGATATTTCGCGGATCACGGAACCATTCATACACGCTCTCGGCGACCGCAAGGCCGATCTCGTGTATATCGTCGAGCTCCTGAACGCTCGCCACGGAAAGGTGATCGATGCTGCGAAAATGGTTTGCGAGAATTTTTGCGTAACGTTCGCCGACGTGGCGAATATCAATACCGTAAAGCAGCCGCTGAAGCCCACGCGTCTTGCTTGCTTCGATCTGTTCGATAAGATTGGAGCCGGATTTTTCGGCCATTCGTTCGAGGCCGGAAACCTGTTCGAGCGTAAGCGAATAAAGGTCTGCGACATCATGGATCATATCTTTATCGACAAGCATTTCGACAAGCACTTCACCAAGACCTTCAATATCCATCGCTTTTCGGGAAGCGAAATATAATACACGTGCTTTTACTTTTGCCGGGCAGATGTCATTTGTACATCGTCGAACCGCCTCGCCCTCCGGACGCACCGCAGGAGAACTACAAACAGGACACAAAGTCGGAAAATCAAATTCCGTTTCGCTTCCGTCACGTTTTGACGGTATGTTTTGCAGCACCTGTGGAATGATCTCACCGCTTTTTTCGATCAAAACCCAGTCACCGATCATTAGGCCTAATCGTTTGATCTCGTCCTCGTTATGCAGCGACGCGCGAGCAACCGTCGTGCCCGCAAGCAATGTTGGTTCAAGATGAGCAACCGGCGTCAAAGCTCCGGTTCGGCCAACCTGAATGCCGATACCGAGCAGTCGTGTTGTTGCCTGACGCGCCGGATATTTGTACGCGATGGCCCAACGCGGAGCCTTTGTCGTCGCTCCAAATTCGTCCTGCAATGCGGTCGAATTGACTTTTATTACGACACCGTCGATCTCATAATCAAGGCCGTCGCGATGCGTTTCCATGTCGTTTATAAACGCCGCAAGATCATCAAAATCACGGCATAATCGACGGTTTGGATTAACATGAAAACCATTGCGTTCGCACCACTCAAAATTTTCCCAATGCGTCGCGAACATCTTCTGATTTCCCGTGAACGCGTCATAAGGAAACATATCGAGCCGACGCGACGCGACCACAGCGGAATCGAGCATCCTTAGGGTTCCCGAAGCGCAGTTTCGCGGATTTGCGAACGTCTTTTCACCCTGCATCTCAAGCTCGGCGTTGATCTTTGCAAACTGTGATCGCGACAAAAACGCTTCGCCGCGCACTTCGGCATGTTCCGGCGCGTCCACTTTCAAACGCAGCGGGATCGTTCTGATGGTCTTTACGTTTTGCGTCACTTCGTCGCCTGTCTGGCCGTCGCCTCGCGTTGCTCCTGTCACGAGAATGCCGTTCTCATAATGCAGCGAGACGCTCAGGCCATCGATCTTAAGTTCGGCAACATAATCAAGTTTCCGTCCCTCTGCCAGCTTTTCACACCGCTCGGTAAAAGCCTTTAGTTCTGCTAGGTCATACGAATTGTCGAGCGACATCAGCGGCACCGTATGTGTAAACGGCTGCAAACTCGCTGCCTTGCCTCCGACACGCTGAGTCGGGCTGTCGGGCGTGACGAGTTCAGGATGTTCGGTTTCGAGGGTCTTTAAACGTTCGAGAAGCTGATCAAATTCAAAATCGGATATTTCAGGAGCGTCGGATTGATAATAGAGATCGTTGTGCCGGTTGATCTCGGCACGAAGATGTTCGATCTCTTTTTTGACGTCACCAAGTTTGGACATTCGACAATGATTATTTCATAAACTCCGCGATCAAACGATGAAAATGATGCGTTCCCTGCTCGCGAGTCGGCGAATAGCGGCCTTGTAAATAGAACCGCGAACGAATACCCTTCTGAACGCTTTCGACAACGGCTTCGTCTTCCATTTCAACTGAATGCAGATCAGCTCCTGCTCCTGTGTCCATCAGCGATTCGTCACGAAGGTATGTCAGAAATTCAACCACACTTTTTGACGGCGAAACCGGCCGAACGACATTGACCGAAATTCCCCACGGGTAAAAATTGAACATCAGATTCGGAAAGATGAACAAATATCTTGCCGCAACTTCTCCCGAATCGTCGAAACCGGTTTGCAGGCTCGAATATCTAAAAGTCTCGGTCGTGTAAGTGCCGTAATCGACGATCTCGTTCAAGCTGTGATGAACATACGGAATGTGAAACCCCTCAAGATAATTTTCACAATACAAAGCCCAATGAGCTTCAACTTCATATTCGCGCGTCGCAGTCAGACGCAAATCCTTCGCCTCTATGTCTTTCAAAGTAACAGCCGCATCATCAACAAAATTCTCGAACGTATCAACCGGGGCGATCGACGCAAACATAAATCCGCCTCGAGCAGTAAAGGCGAATTGTCGTAAATTATCGCTCTCGGACGGAAAATCTTCGACTCCTTCAAATTCCGGCATCGACAAAAATTTGCCATCAAGCGAAAAGCGTCTTCCATGATAAGCGCAGCGGATCAGATTAGCCTTGCAAGGCTCTTCGACCATTATCTTACCGCGATGCGTGCAGACGTTTGAGAGACAGGTTAAAGATTCGTCAGTTTTCACGAGCAGAACCGGCTCGTCCAAAAAGCCTGGCAACATTGTCGCGGGTTTGAGGCTCTCAAATTCATCCGCCTTACCCAAAAACTGCCACGTCCTGGCGAAGATCTTTTCCTTCGAAATGTCAAAATAACGCCCGTCCGTGTAAAAATCAGACGCAAGTGTCTTTGCCTTTCGAATATCGGGATCTATGTCAAAAATGGGCATCGTCAATCTTGATACAACAAAAATGCAGGACGTTCATCGTCGCGTCTAAAACCCCTTCCGATCAAACCATCGCCAAATGCCGCCTCAAATTCACCGCGAATGCGATTTTGTTCTGACAGAGCTTCAGCCGGATTCGATTTGACCTTTCTGAGCCAATCACTCATGATCACGATCGTCGCCGCCGGTTCGCGTGTTTCGACAAATTTTCCACCCGAAGCAAGTGCCTCAACCTTTTCGCTTTCCAAATGCCATTCGGCGAACAAACGGTCGCTGGCAAGGCCGATCTCGTTGCCGGCGGTGGCATAGTCTGTGCCGTAAAAATTCGGCTGGTATTCGCAGACGATCGCACCAAGCTTTTCAAGATTAAAATAGGCATTTTTTGCCTTCACGGGCTCAAATGTCCACTTGATATATTTCACGCCCTCAGCCAAGGCTCGTGTTCGTTGAGCCCATTTTAGCTTCGCACCTATACCATAGCTCTGATATTCCTGACGGACTCCGGTCATATGGGAATAGAAAGCACGTTCACCCCGCAAAAAAGCCGGGACACTTAGCACAAAACCCGCAAGCCTATCGCCGTCAAAAGCACCGATCGCGAAACCACCCGCATTTTTTGTCACAACAAAATGCCTCACGGGCGACAATTCGGCCTCAGGCAGTGCAAAAACCTCGCGCTGTATCTGTACGCACTCAGCAAGATCCTCGAGAGTCGCACATTCGCGAATTTCCAACTCTTTTTCCATTAAACCCGACTGCAATTTGTTCAAATGCTATCAAATGTCCTGCCAAAACGCGAAAAATACCTTAACTTTTGGGCTCCGGATTTGATATTATTGTAAAGGCTCTTTGAGTCGCTCCCGCTTCCTTCATTATATAAAATGACCCCGCAGACAGAACTGGAAGTAACCGGTAGTTTTTACGCTCATCCGTTGGCCGAACTCATAACTGAGATCATGCAGGCCCGGCTGAACGGCAGTCTGCGCGGAACCTATAAGGAGAGAAAATGGGTCATATATTTCAAGAGCGGCAAGGTCGTTTTTGCAGTTTCCAATGCACGAAACTCTCGTCTTTTTGACATCTTGATGCGGCGAAACCGATTGACAAAAAACGAGGTCGCCGCGATCCCCAATTTCTCGAACGACTTTGAACTTGCCGCACATCTGGAAAGCAAGAAGTTGCTCAGCAAGCCAGATTGTGACCAGTTATTCGCTGAACAAATACAAGGAATCATCGTCGACGCACTGTCGTGGAAAGAAGGCGATTGGACATTTAGTTCACTCGCACGCATTCGGGACGGCCTTGCTTTTGACATTAACACGAGTCAATTGCTGATCGAATATACGCGGTGTTTGCCGGTAGATACCGTTTTGGGCCGATTTCGCAGCCTGAAAGAGACCTTCACGCGCTCGGAAGCAGATGCAACGGACCTTCGGCTCGACCCTGATGAAGCATTCGTACTGTCGAGAGCGGACAACACTGCGCTATCGGCCGACGATCTGGTCAGTCTGGCCGCAATGAAAGAATCACGGGCTCTCCATGTCATTTACACCCTTTGGATAGCAGGATTGCTTCGTCGTAGGAACTGGCGGCCCGCATTTGCCGCAAACCAGGTTGCGGCGATGAAGGGCGCTCGTCTTGAGTTAAAACGGGAAGCCAAATTACCGCATGTTCCGCAATCGATCGCTGAAATTGAAAATGAGCAGCCAGAGACCAAGGCTCCAGAAAAGGAACAGGAAACAGTGATCTCGGTCGAAGAGTATCTGGAACAAGTCGAAAATGCAGAAACTTATTACGATATCCTCGGCGTCGACTCCAATGCCGATATCGAAGAGCTAAAGCGAGCGTATTTCCACCTCGCACGAAATTTCCATCCGGACAGATACTATGCGGAAGGCGGTGAAAGACTTTCTCGTATCCAACAGGCTTTCACCGAACTAGCACAGGCGCACGAAACATTGAAAAACGAAGCGAGCCGGGAAATGTACGATTATCGAATGCGCAAGGAACTTGCCGAGCGCGAAAAACTTCGCGAGTCAGGCGGCGAGCGCGACGTTAAATTGGAACAGGCAGACGAACATTTCGAACGCGGATACAGCCTTCTGATGGATGACGATCTTGAAAGAGCGTTACCTTTTCTCGCCCGTGCCGTTCATTTTGCTCCAAAGGTCGCGCGTTATCACGCATATTACGGCAAAGCTCTTTCGGCAGATTCAAAACAGCGTCACAAGGCCGAATCGGAGATGCAGGCCGCATTGCGTATCGAGCCAAACAATGCGACGTTTCGCATTTTGCTCGCCGAATTCTTTATACAACATAATCTGCTCAAACGTGCCGAGGGCGAATTGAACCGCCTTCTCACAATGTTCCCCGGCCACCGCGAAGCCGTTGATCTGCTGGCTAGTTTAAAGTCCTAGTCGTGAGTCCTAAGCCTTAAGTCGGAGTCTCAAGACTTAAGACTTAAAAGTCCAGACTCATTTTTCCGCTTGAATCTTCCGGTCAAAGACGCGAAACTATAAGGATGCAGAGTGCACTCGCCGATTTTCCCGGATTTGATGAAAAATTACTCCGGTTGGCTCCTCAGATGGACAGATTCGAGGGCTATGCCGACGCTCACAGTCAACGTATAGCGTCGTTTGCTGACTCCTTAGCAGCCGCTTTCAATCTTGCTTCGCGTGATCGTTTCTTCCTCCAACAGGCAGCACTTGTTCACGACATCGGCGAACTGAAAATGAATCGCGACTATATCAAGTCGCCAAAAATTCTCACCCTCGATGAGCGTCTAGACCTCCAGCGGCATCCGGTCATCGGTGAACAGGAAACGGCAAAATTAGGCCTTCCTCGCGGCGTCCAGCTTCTTGTGCGCTGGCATCACGAATGGTGGAACGGCACCGGTTATCCCGACGGATTAACAGCGGAACAGATACCTCTTGCCGCGCGAATACTGCGCGTCGCGGATACGTATGCCGCTCTGACTAGTCCGAGGCCGTTTCGCGCGGGATGGTCGGTTGAAGATGCAAAAAAATACTTGGTCGAATGGGCAGGCATCGAATTTGATCCGGCCATCGTAAAAGCATTTCTCGCGATCAGGCAGCCACCGCCCATAAGACCGGAGACTTATTCATAAGAAATATCTATGCACGGCCCTTCGAAGATCTCACCCAAAAGCTGGCTTGCGTTCGACCTGAACGTCCTGCATCGCATGACGTTCACATCCGTCGCCTTGCCTTTTACAGATAATCCGGTGCTCGGTTCGTTCCTCAAACGTTGGGACGTACGTGTCGCGGCAAACGATCCAATGCAATCGTCGTGGATGCGTGCATCTGCACAGATCGCGAATCCCGGCGAACGCCTATCTTCCGACGACGTCAATGTCGTCCTTGAAGACGCATATGTTCCAGGCTATCGTCTGCACAATCCGGCTCTGACAGGCTGGTTCGGTGAAACTGATGCTTGGTGGTTCGACAATGTCCGCCAGCGGATCGACAAGCTCGCATCTCCACTTGCTCGCGCGATCGCATCGAGCATCGCGATGGCAACAGGCGACTATGTGCTCTCGTTTACCGACGAAACACGCGAACTGCGGCAGCCTCTTTCAAATGTCTTTCGCCGCATATGGTCGATCCAGCCCGAGCCTCACAACAACGGGCAAAACAATAGCTGCCACAACGGAACTGCCGACTCGTTCATTTCCGAGACGTTCACCGATCTGATGTTTCTCCGCCTGCCTCCTGTCCACACGCAAAGCACTCGATCATTTCTCGGCCGCTCGGCGTGGCGTGAAGAATGGTTACGCGGCGGTAACGACTTTTGGGACTCTCTGGAATCAAGTCTAAAAGGGCAACTCGGCGTCGCAACCGAGACTAAATCGCAGTATCTGCATTTGCTTGGAGAAACGCTGCGAAAGGCAACTCACATCAGCAACTGGGCGATCGCGCATGTTGAAACCGGCTTTATCCAAACGAACGAGATCGTCGAAACCATCGGACATCTCCGTCGCGTCGATACGGTTTATACAAAAGATTTTTCAGAATTAACCGGAACAAAAGCGGTCATCATAACTGCATAGACTCGCACGCTAGTAAGGGTCTTACATTCAACGGTCAGCGTACCGCCCTTGCTGACTTGCGGGCCTATGCACGTCTTTCCCGGACAAACCACACCAAACCTGCCGTCCCGGCGAGCAACCCTGAAAAGACTGTCAGCGTCTGCGGTGTAATGTAATACATTAGCTCGCCACCAACATAGCTTGAAAGACTGAACATTGTTAGTTCGGCACCGCGATCAAGGGTCGATATCCGCCCGCGAATATGATCCGGCAAACTCCGTTGGAACATTGTTTCCTGCACTGCGTATTCGACGCCGACGATCGACCGCGACACAAACGTCAACAGAGCAAACAGCCAAAGGCTCGGCATAAATCCGGCGGCCGCGAACATAACACCGTGAACGACAAGTGCCCAGCCAACAAAAGAACGAACCGAATCTTTGCGGTCAAGATAGATCGATGTCCGGCGAGCGATCATCATCCCGAGAAACAATCCGAACCCGGCCGCGGTCCACATTATCGCTACCGCAACGTCCGGGTTCCATGATTCTATGCCGGCATAATAAACGCCGCCCATTCGCTCAAAGATGATATTAATTGCTCCGCCGCCCGTCGCCCAGATCACGTTCATTATCAGTATCGTAAACGCAAATCGGTTGCCGATCGCATAACGAACGCCTTCTTTCAACTCAAACCAAAAGGACTCGCGCTCTTTTACTGTCTCCTCTTCTCCTGCATTCCACTTCTCGCTTACTGCTTCTTCTGGAATAAGCCAAACCGTATATGCAGAGATCAAAAACGAAACCGCGTTGATAATAAAAGCGATCTGATATCCAAAGAAATATGCCGCCCAGCCGCCAAGAGCCGAACCCACAGCCATCAACAAAAACCGTGTTGAAAACATCAACGCAGTTCCAGCCAGCAAGCCTTCCTTTCCGGTGAGATTTGGCGTCGCAGCATTTTTTGCGCCATCGAAAAATGCTCCGAACGTTGACAGAAGAGCGGTCGCAAAATAAGCGATCCAAAGGTCGTCGGCACTCGTAACAAACAAAAATACCAACGCTATCGCAACCCTCACAAGGTCGCTGACGATCATTACAGTCCGCCTTGAAAACCTGTCGACGAATGTTCCGGCAACCGGCGAAAATAATGCGAACGGAAGGATTCGACACACAAACAAGATACCGGCAGAACTCGGCGAAGCCTCTGAAACAACGCGCACCAATCCCAGGCCGGCAATAAAGTTAAACCAGTTTCCAAGTTCTGAAATAAATTGTCCTGCGAGCAGATTGCGAAAATTTCGATTTCCGCGTATCAACTCGCCGTACGTCAGCGAATGCATCTAAATAGAATAAACGCTCAAAACCGGAAATGCGATTTTGCACTTAATGAAGAGAAATTTGAGATCTCGGATTTGGATCTAAGTTTATCGATTTGACGGTTTAAGCCAACAACATGTAAACTTGTCCTTCTTAATGAAAATGACTTTCATTTTCAGCTATGTTTCTACAATCTTGGTTTGGAGTCATCATAATGTTCTCGACAATAATACGTTTCTTTTTTTTGGCACTTTTTTCATTTGGAACTATTGTGGGTGTTAATGCAGCCGTAACGGACGAAACATCTGTTTTGGTAACGATTCGGGGCACGATCTTTGACCAGAATCGGGCACCGGTCTCCGGAGCGAAGATCACCGCCGTCTCAAAGGGCGGGCAGCGATCCATTTCTTCAGTAACTGATGATAATGGAGCATTCTCGCTCGATCTTCCACCGATGGAGTACATATTGCGGATATCGGCCAGCGGCTTTTCTGACGTTTCACAGCTACTGGACGCCCGGGCGGGTGATCCCAAGGTGCTCGAACTCGTTCTTAGCATTGGAAATTTGGATGTATTCGTTACTGTTACGGATAGTTCCGAGTTCCCCGCTGACATGACCCGCAGCGCAACCAAGACCTTTACAGCGCTGCGTGATATTCCGCAGTCGATCACTGTTATTGATAAACAGCAGGTCACTGACCAATCAATGCGCAGTATCGGCGATGTTGTTAGATATGTGCCTGGGGTCACATCACATCAGGGCGAAAATAATCGCGATCAGGTGATCATTCGCGGCCAGAACAGCAGTGCCGATTTTTTTCTCAATGGCGTTCGCGATGATGTTCAATACTATCGTGATCTGTATAACCTTGACCGAATCGAAGTCCTGCGCGGCCCGAACGCAATGATCTTTGGCCGCGGCGGAGGCGGAGGCGTCCTGAATCGGGTTACAAAAGAAGCCGGATATTCAACCTTCCGCCAGATTTCGCTTTCTGGCGGCTCGTTTGGAAATAAACGCGGTAGTATTGATATCAACCAACCGATCAACAGAAAGGCCGCTTTTCGCATTAATAGTGTTTTTGAAGATTCGAACAGTTTTAGAAATAATGTCGGCCTGCGGCGCTTTGCGGTCAACCCGACGCTTAGCTATAACCCGGACGGCAGCACGTCACTCACATTCGCCTATGAATTCCTTCGCGACCGCCGCACGGCAGATCGCGGGATCACATCATTCCAGGGCAAGCCAGTTGATGTTCCGATCGGAACCTATTACGGCAATCCGAAGGACAGCCGTGTGAGAGCAAAAGTAAATCTATTCTCCGCAACGCTCGATCGTCAATTCGGCGGGCTGAGTCTGCATAATCGCACGACGTATGGCGACTATGATCGTTATTATCAAAATTATGTCCCCGGAGCGGTTAATGCCGCCCAAACTCTCGTCTCGCTAACGGCCTACAACAATGCGACAAAGCGTCGAAACCTATTCAGCCAGACGGATCTCACCTATTCCCTGTCGACGGGTCGCATCAAGCACAATATGCTTGGCGGATTCGAGCTCGGTAATCAGCGCACGACCAATTTCCGGAACACGGGTTATTTCAATAACACAGCGACGACCATTCAGGTTCCATATGGTGACCCGACGACCGCAATTCCAACTACCTTTCGCCAGAGCTCAACAGACGCAGACAATCACGTTAGGACAGATCTGGCGGCGGGATATGTTCAGGATCAGATCGAGCTATCGCGTTTTGTTCACGTTGTTGCGGGAGCACGGTTTGATTATTTTGATCTGAAATATCACAACAACCGAAACAATGATACTCTGCGCAGAATCGATACTCTCGTATCGCCCCGCGTAGGGCTGGTCATAAAACCTGTACCCGGTCTATCCCTATACAGCAGCTACAGCGTATCTTATCTACCGAGTTCGGGCGATCAATTTTCGTCCCTTACCACAGTTACGCAACAGGTTAAGCCCGAGAAATTCAAGAATCTTGAAGTCGGCGTGAAATGGGAATTTCGCCGCAACCTCTCTCTAACTTCCTCACTTTATCGTCTCGATCGCACCAACACAAGAGCCAACGACCCCAATAATGCCGGAGCCATCGTGCAAACAGGCAGCCAAAGAACGAATGGCTTTGAGTTTGGTTTTAACGGTGCGGTTACACACAAATGGACATTGACGGGAGGCTATGCTTATCAGGATGCATTCATCACAAGCGCCTCTACCACAGCGGCCGCGGGTAAGCTTGTCGCCCAGGTTCCGCATCACAATTTCTCGGTTTGGAACAAGTACCAATTACTCACACGGCTATCGGCGGGTCTGGGAGTGATCACCCGCTCGGATATGTTTGCCGGCATTGATAATACGGTTGTTCTGCCCGGCTACACGCGGGCCGACGGAGCACTCTACTATGTGTTCAATGAAAAGTGGCGTTTACAGGGAAATATCGAGAACCTTTTCAATACAAGATATTTCGTCAATGCCGACAGCAATACAAATATTTCCCCAGGTGCGTCGCGCAGCATACGGGTTGGCCTGATCGCCAGATTCTAGGTTCAAGTTTATATTACTTACCACTAAACTCTTGCGGGCGTTTTTCAAAGAATGCGGCCACACCTTCTTTGAAATCTTCTGACTTGCCGGATTCGATCTGGCACTCGTGTTCGAGCGCGAGTTGGGCTGTGAGATCGTTCGAAAAAGTCGAGTTGAGCATACGCTTGATGCGGCCTATCGCTCCGGTCGGGCCGGCTGCGAGCTTAGCAGCCATTTTTGCAGCATCGGCAACAAGTTCGCCATTGCCCGCTATCGAATTGATCATCCCGATCTGAAGTGCACGCTGCGCCGTGATCGAGTCTCCTGTCATAAACAGTTCAGCCGCAAGTTTTTCGCCGATCGCACGAGGGAGAAAAAAGGTCCCGCCGCAGTCAGGCGACAGGCCGATGCGAACAAAGGCCTCGCGAAACAATGCATCCTCAGCGGCGATCACAATGTCACAAGCTATCGCCAAATTAACCCCTGCACCTGCGCAGACACCGTTAACAGCGGCGACAAAAGGTATCGGAGTTTCGCGGATCAACTTTATCAACTCATGCAATGCACCCAACGGCTCTTCAAGAAAAGCTTCGATACGGCCTTCACTTTCCCACATCGACCTCATCTCGCGAAGGTCGCCGCCCGAGCAAAATGCTCTGTCGCTGCCTGTAAGGATAACTGCCCTCGCGCCATCGGCAATTGCCTGTCTGATAGCGGAAGCCAAGTCAGCCGTCATCTGCCGTGACAGCGCATTTAGAGCGTCAGGCCGATTCATCGAAACTGTCGCGATGTTTTTGTCTATTTCGTAAGTAACGGTTTCAAAGGTCATAAAAAGTTAAATGTGTATGAGTTTAAGCGTATGAATGCAAAAAGTGGAAATGTGTAAAGCAACGGTAATGACCACCCTTTTCACAGTTCCACTTTGTCAGATTTTCATTTTCTTAAGCGTGCCTTGCCCTGGAGCGTCCCGCTTCAAAGCAATCCTTGCAAAGCACAGATCGGCCAACCTTCGGCTGAAATGGAACCTGGTCGTGCCGACCGCAATTATCACAAACGATCTCGTATCGAGTTGGTGCGTCCTCGCGAAGGGCCGCCTTCTTTGAGCGGCACTTGGGGCACCGCTGCGGCTGCATCATATTCCGCTGATAAAAGAGTTCCTGCTCTTTCTCACTAAAGATAAATACCTCTCGGCACTGAACACATGGTATTTCCACGTCCGGCATAGCGTTACCTCCTTTGGTAGGTTTATGAATTTGATTTTATCTTAGCACAATGTTCGTCAACGGGTTAATTCGGCAACGTGATTTTTGACGGTCTGTCCGAGAGTTTCGAGATTGTAGCCGCCTTCGAGACAAGAAACGATCCGGCCGCCGCAGACATAGTCGGCCCATTGCATGATGGTGGCGGTCATAGAAATGTAATCGTCGTCTTCGAGACGAAGCTGCCCAAGAGGATCAGTCAAATGTGCATCGAAACCTGCCGAGATCATTATCAGATCGGGCTGAAACTTCTTTGAAATATCCCCGATCGCTGCTTCAAACATTCTCGTCTGCTCGCTCGCATCCGTGTTTGCCTTGACCGGAATATTCATCGTTGCCCCAAGCCCGCGTCCGTGTCCCGTTTCGCCGCGGCTTCCGGTTCCGGGATACCACGGATACTGATGCATGGAAAAAAAGTACACACTCGGATCGTCATAAAAAATGCCCTGTGTTCCATTGCCGTGATGAACATCCCAATCGATCACAGCCACACGATCGATCTCTTTATAATGGTTCTGGGCATGGCGCGCGGCGATCGCGACATTGTTGAATATACAAAAGCCCATTGCGTTCTCAGCCGTCGCGTGATGCCCCGGCGGACGGACAGCGACAAATGCATTTTTCGCCCTGCCTTGCATTACTGCATCTACTGCGGCACATGCTCCGCCGGCTGCAAAAAGCGATGCATCGAACGACTGCATTGAAATCACAGTATCTGCGTCCAGCCGGTCAAGGCCATGTTCAATAGCCCCCTCAACCCGCTTAAAATGCTGCGGTGTATGAGCGGCTCGTATCAGGCCTTTCGAGGCTTTCGCCGGTGTGATCTCGTCAAGGCTTTTCCATAGTGCCTCATCCGAACGAAGAGCGTCCATCACGACCTCAAATCGCATCGGCGATTCAGGATGACCGGGACCGGTGTCGTGTTTTTGATAAATGGGATGATGAACTATTGCTGTGGTCATGGTAGGAATTTACCACAGAGACACGGAGGATACAGAGTAAGGAAGGAAATGACTGGTTTTTGTTCTCAGTGAGGAGCTTTATATGAAAGCGGTTTCGTGCAGCAGTTCGCCTTTAGCAAAGCGCTCGAGGCTCAGGCATGAAACATCGAGAAAACTCGCTTTACCGTCGAGAATGATCTCAGCCAACGCTCTGCCCGTCGCGGGTGAATGCATAACGCCGTGGCCCGAAAACCCATTCGCGAAATAAAGTCCGCCAACCGAACAGCCGCCTAAGATCGCGTGATGATCCGGCGTATTTTCATACAATCCGGCACGACATTTTTCGTAGATGATCTTGGCTCCGTTCAAAAACGGGGCTCGGTGCGCAGCCCTTTCGCCGACCTTGTCAAGAAATCCCTCATCGAAGTCCGTCGAAAAACTTGCAGGTTCCTCCGGATCGGGATAGGCGAATAAGACATCGTGGCTTGCAAAGGCGCTCGTCTCAGCATCAGGACCTTTGAAGTCAAAATCACGTGCCGGCCGAAAGTGAAATCCGTCTGCCATATTTATCACCATCGGCAGATCGTTCGGCAATGGCTGCGGAGCCCTTGCCCAAACTATTTGCCGTCGCTGCGGCTCTACGGGCAATTCGACCCCTGCCGTCGCAGCAATGTGTTGTGCCCATGCTCCTGTGCAAATAACTACATTGTCGCATTCAAGCATGCCTTGGGATGTGCGAACACCGGTAGCTCGACCGCCCTCGACCTCGATAGACCTAACAGTTGTGCCTGTTACCACTCGTGTTCCCAATAGTGCCGCTCCGGTAGCAAATCCCTCAAGCACCGCAAGCGGATTAATAAACCCGTCACTTTGGCCAAAGCTGCCTCCGAGAATATCTTCACAATTAAGGCCCGGCACTAGTTTTGCGATTGATCCTGCATCAACTATCTCAACATCGGTGTATCCGAGTTCACGCTGTCGTTCGCCGGTTCGCTTTAAGTAATCGAGATGCCGTTGTTCAGTAGCTAGAAATAGATAGCCACGCGGTTCGTATTCACAGTCAAATTCCCAGTTGCGAAAAAAATCGAGCGAGTATAGTGACAACCGAATATTGATGTCCGTCTCAAACTGCGCTCGAACTCCGCCGGTTGCCTTACCTGTCGAACCGAGACCAAGCGTTTTTTCTCGTTCGAGAATTACGACATCACGCATTCCGCGTTCGGCAAGATGATACGCAACCGACACACCAACCACGCCGCCGCCAACAATAACGACTTCCGCATTTTTCATTTAGGAATTATTTCGCGAAGACCTGCGAAAAATCAGTAAAGCCCTTGAATTCCAACGCATTTCCACTGGGATCGAGAAAGAACATTGTTGCCTGCTCACCGACTTCGCCCTCGAAACGTATCTTCGGCTCAATTATAAATTTAACGCCTTTTGCAGTGAGCTTGTCGGCAAGAGCACGCCAATCGTCCATTGGCAGTACGATACCAAAATGCGGTATCGGCACGTGATCTGCATCAACATCGTTCGTTGCCTTAATACCAGCTGAATCAGGAGCAAGGTGGGTCACGATCTGATGACCGTAAAGATCGAAGTCAATCCAGCAATCAGAACTGCGCCCTTCCTTACACTCAAGCACACCGCCGTAAAACGAACGGGCTGCATTGAGATCGTGTACCGGAAAAGCAAGGTGAAACAGATTTTTCATTTCCATAGCTCAGATTTTAGCAAATCTATATGCTAACCTTTTTTGATGCGGGAGAATATAGACAAATTTGTCAACGAACTCAGAGGCAGCATTGAACGCCGGACGTTTGTAAAACTCACGCTGGGAAATTATAAGGGCAGCGACGAGCATCTGCAAAAGATCCTTGTTCGTCTGGTACAGACAAAAAAAGGAACGCGGCTTTACTTTCTGTATCGCAGCGATACGCGCGACACAGCAAAGAACTACGACTTTGAGATCGGCATCGTTTCGATCAGCGAAGCCCTCGACGGACAGTTTTTCAGCGGGCACTTGTTTACGACCGAACACGACTTTCAACTCGATATCGGCAAGAAGGGTAGATCAAGGCTGAATATCGCGAAGCCGACGTTCAAGGCCTTGCCGCAGCTCAGTCACGACCGGGAAAAAAAGGAGCAGATCGACTCGGGCAGTTTTTATCTGAAGGCTCTCGGCATCACTGACGACACTGGCCGTGTTCGCGACCAGCAGCGCGACAAATGGCGTCAGATCAACAAATTTATCGAAGTGCTGGCAAGCCTTATCGATAAGTCGGAATTAAAAGACAGATCCGAGTTAAAGATCATTGATATGGGTTCCGGCAAAGGCTACCTGACATTTGCGGCCTACGATTATTTTAAATATATTCGCAGCGTCGATGTGCAGATGACCGGCGTCGAGCAAAAGCGTGACCTCGTCGATCTCGGCAACAGTGTTGCAGATGCTTCAATGTTTGACGGACTGAAATTCGTTCTCGGCAGCATCGCGGAGTATGATGTCGGCGATGTTGATATTCTGATCGCCCTTCATGCCTGTAACACCGCAACAGATGATGCTATTTTCAAGGGCATTATTGCTAAAGCCGGTTTGATCGTCGCTGCTCCGTGCTGCCATCAGGAGATCCGGCCCCAGATCAAGCCGCCTGAGCTACTTCGCGATGTTCTGAAACACGGCATAATGCTCGAACGCACCGCCGAGATCCTAACTGACGGCCTGCGTTCGCTGCTGTTAGAAAGAAGCGGCTATTCAACAAAACTCTTCGAATTCGTTTCCGTAGAACACACGCCAAAGAACAATATGCTCGTGGCGACACTTCTCAACAAACCGCCTTCGCCTGAACGATTTTCCCAACAAATAACTGAAATCAAGTCCTTTTTCGGTATAGGCAACCATCATCTCGAAGAGCTTCTCGAATCAGCGAAATAAAGCTCTTCATTCAAAGAACCATAGACGCCTGCTTCGCCGGTAATATCCGAAGCCTTCGATCCGCCTACGCTTGCTCTCGCAGTGGTATAGATAAAATCACCGCTTGTTTCGCCATTGCCGTTTGCCGCGTTGCCCGCGGCGTGAAAACTGACTCTACCGATAGGCTGCGGAGGCGCGGTCCAGGTCGCCGTCCATGATTTTGAACCAAAGGCCGTGGGAACTATCCCGGCAAATGTATGTTCAACATATTGGCGAAGATCGAGCCCGACAAAGCCCTCGACTAATTGCGTCTGCACTGTGTCGTTTAGAGTCCACGTCCCGGCGGGCCGTCCTGCACTATCAACTGCCGTCAATTGAAAACCGTAAACCACACCATCCTCCTGGCTTGTCGTTACTGTGATCGATAGTTGCTGGCCGGGATAGTAGATACGAGGCACGCCGGCGATCTTTATGCTTCCGGTGCCACTGTTGACAGGAAAATCAACATGGCACGCCGTGCAGTTGGACTCGCCGGGAGCATCCGTGTGTGACGGAGCCGGCCCCGACGCAGAGGCTAATACTAAGTTGCTGCCTGTCAAAAAACTAACGGCGACACCAATACCCGTAAATACGAATATTATGGACAGTTTCAAAGCTGCGGTTTTGCCGAAAGAGCTTCTCATAATTCTCACGCTAATTTTTGACGATAGAAGTTACCTAAAGGTCTGCGAAATCTAGTTAAAAGATTAGGCATAGACATGAAAAATGTCAACAAGTTTTAACATGCGGAAAACGAAAAACGCACAGTATCGATCGGTCGATACTGTGCGCTTTGTTTTGTATCCTAGCTTTCCCGAAGCAGCGTCCCCTGCCGATGGAAAGTCGGACTATTGACAGGAGTAGCTTCCAACTACTTGAATCGAGTCGACCCACCAGCCAGTTTCCGCAGTGTTGTTATCTGCCCCGAATCGCCATCTCAGCTGTACAGTGCGTCCGAGAGCCGAATTCGGAAGTCGGGCGATAGTCGTTACAAACCCGCCGGAATTGCCGGTCCAGGCGGCCCGGCCGCCAAGCGGATTGTTGGCATTTGTATAGTCGCCAAGTACATCGTTGTAGCCATTTTGCAGGAACGAGCCGCCAGCAGCGAGAATATCCTGGAAAGGCCCACCTGCAATGCTGATCTCCAATGCACCGCCATCCCAACTAGGTTCGGTGTTGTAGCTATTGCGGAAAATCACGGTAGCAGCAGCAGCGTTGATCGGGATCGGCGGCGACGTTAGATCGGTTCCGCCGCCAACAGACGCAGGATCCTGAGCAAATGCAGCATTAGGAGCCGAATCTGAGGCAGATGTTGAAGCCAAGAAATTAATACCACCGGCAATCGGCGCTGCCGTCCAACCAGCCGGAAATGCCGGTGCGGTAACGCCGTCAAAATTCTCAGAGAAAGTAACATTCGGTTGGCCGACGATCAGATCCTTGTTGAAGACAGTTGGTCCGAGGCTGCTGTTAACATCCATCCTTATCGTGATCGGAACCCCACAAGGTGCGCGCCTTGCGACCAAATAATTTACCTGCCGCGTAACGGTCGTTCCGCTATTGATCGTGCCATAACTTACCGAACGGCCGGAGCCTATCTGTAGCGTCACATTCGTAGCCGGCGTGCCGGTGACATTTGTGACGGGTATGGTCAAAGCCAGCGTTTCTCCAGGTTCCGGATAACCATTGCCGTTGCCGCCGCCGACATCCGAAATGATCAGGTTTGGTGACTGAGCAAGATTGGGCAGGTCAAAGGCTTCGGTGACACGAGTCGTTCCACCGCCGCCGGAACCGGGATTTTGAATACTGGCGCTTGCTCCCATGCCGCGAAGAGCGAATCCGCCCCAGACGTCGGCGACGTCGACCGACGCTTCTGGGGCAAACGAACTAGCCTGTGCCGCAGCGATGATAGCATCGCGTTCCTGCAGGAAAGTGGGTCCGAGCGGGGCCAGTTTCATTCCGTCAGTAACTAGTTGGAGGGTTTTCCGGTTGCCTACTGCCCAACCGAGCCGAGTAACGAATTTAGCTCTTACTTCCCAAAGAGTGCTGCTCCAGATCTCACCTAGGTTGTGAACCTGATCCGCCGTCGAGGAACCGAAAGGCCCGCGGGCAAAAGCGCCGTCCGAGACGTTCAATTTTGTCGCGTCTGCATCAGCAAACGTCAAAGGATTATGCGGTCGATTGTTCGGGCCGCCGGTGAAAGCGATCACAGCTTTTGGAAATCGGCGAATGCCATAATAGTAATTATTTAAGAACAATCCGCCCTGAGCGCCGCGATAAGTGTCGTATGCACCGGTCGTATATATGCCCATGATCGGATCCGTAGGCTCCGACAAAAGGCAATGTCCAAAGAAATCGCCCCAGCCTTCGCCCATGCCGCCCGCCATATTCGTCGAAAGCCCGCTGCTGTTTCCGTGCAAGCGATTTGATAGTCCGTGTGTAAACTCATGAATGATCACATCCGCGTCGAGATCGCCGTCAAAATCTGGTGTCGGACCTGTCCAGAGATACATCTGCATTCGTCCGCGTGAACCATCGGATGGCGTTCCAAAATTGGCATTGTTCGTGCCCGAACAATCCTGAGCCTCAGCCGAGACACGATCGTTGCCAGCACCGCCGCGTCCGAAATTATCCTGTTGAAAATTGCGTGCTTGCTCCGTAAATCCAAGCAGATAGGTTTCATCATGGTAACGATTCGTCACATAAAAGAGCTGAGTCACGGCTGCCCTCTGATAATCGATCATTTCAGGCGACGCACCGGCGGCCGAGCAGGGAGTAGGATTAAATCCTACTGGCAGCGGCGAATCGCCCTGATTCTGGGCAGGGTTGGTCGGAATGCCGGGTGTGAACGGATAGTCAAAAACACGGTTGGGATTTCCAATCGGCATTCCATTTGCGTCCACGCCGTTAGCTGTATTGAAGTCATCACGGTCAAGCCCGGCCTGCACCGCGTTGCCGTCAGTCGAATTATTTCCGTCGTTTATCCAACCGTTGTTGTTAAAAGTGTATGGGGCTTCGTTGCCGATGAGCGTGACCTGGTTTCGCGGAATGCCGGTTCCTTGCGCGCCGCTTAGCGAGGTCGGCCCCGGCGTCATTGGAAACGGATTATCGGCGACGTTGATCATTGCATTCGGATTTGTATAGACGTTATATGTCGCGCTCTGTGTTTGATCCTGAACAATATTCTTACGCCAGAGCATCGTTCCGCTGGCCGCGTCAACGATCACGTAATATGCATTGACAGGCTGCCAGATCAACACACGCCACGCCGGGATCGCAACGCCCGGTTCTGTCGGGAAATACATTTTCTCTGCCGTCGTCGCATAATCACCCGTGCCGAAAACAGCCTTGAGATCGGTCGATTCTTTTGTATTTTTCTGCAGATCGAGTTTCGACATGTCGTTACTGATCAACTCAGCCGCCGCTCTGACAGCATTGAGAGGATCACGGAAATCGCTTGACAGCGTTGAGTCATCAATAGCCGGAGCAAGATTGTTGATAACCCGGATCATTTCGCCGCGTTTTGTAAAGCCGGCCTTGACCTCACCGCGAAACACAGGAATGCCATTGATCTCCTGATTTAACTCAACATATGATAAGTTTCCATCCGGATTTGTGTAATCGGCAGCAACCTTTAAGCTCTCGATCTCGCTGGCGTCCATTCCGACAAGTTCAGTGTTTTGCTTTAGGAAATTTATCAGGACATTTGCATGACTTGTGCGGGAAGGAGTTGTCGGGCCGGTAAGGAACGCACGGCCTTGTTTTACGTCCGGAGCGATCACTTCGGGAATGCGGATGTCGGTATTATATTCGACTTTTAATGTCGGCACCTGCTGCCGTAGAGAATTCTCACCGCGAACAAATGATTCTCTCGCATCGGCGATCTGAGACGCATTCTTACCCAAATTCGTGCGAAAAGCAGCTATCTTATCGTATGCCGACTTGTCAGAGCGAATATCGTAATTCGGCAGATCCGCCTCATGGCTTTCGGTTCTCTGGACCATGCCTTTTGCAGCGTTCGAACGCATCTGAAATGGCAGAATGAAAACTGCCGTCAAAACACCCAAGACAAGAAGGCAGAAAAGCACCCTGCGCCGTGATTCAAACTTAATAAGAGTGGCCATTGATAAATCTCCAAATATTCAGAATTGTTGCCGACGAGAAAATATGAAAGTTAGGGTCCCGTTCGAAATAGGTGCACAAAAACACTAATATAAGAGTTTAGGCAACTTGGAACCGAGGCTGCATTATCGAAAGTGATCTTGCTGCAAAGCTTGTTTGTAACAAAAACAAGGTGCTAAGTCAATAAAATGGGCGAACAGAACGCACAACCAGAAAGAAACGATGGGTTCGCGGAAATCTTCGGTGAAGGTGGCCTGATCGCGCGGTTTCATGACAACTATGAACATCGTGAAGGCCAAATAAAAATGGCCGAGGCTATCGCACGCTCCTTTGAAGACAAGAAACACCTCATCGTTGAAGCCGGCACAGGAACCGGTAAAACGCTCGCCTATCTCATTCCGGCGATCGCCGAATCAATAAAGAAAAACAAGCGGATAATAATTTCGACCGGAACTAAGAATCTGCAGGAACAGCTTATGGAAAAGGACATCCCATTCCTGCAAAAGATAATGCCAAAGAAATTTTCGGCGGCATATATGAAGGGACGGTCAAATTACGCCTGTGCTTACCGCATTCACAAGAACGGCGATCAGCCAATACTTGACGGGATGGACCAGATCGATCATTTCCGGCACGTCGTCGAATGGTCGCGTGAAACAAAGACCGGCGATCGAGCCGAACTCACTTATCTGCCGGAAAATCTTTCATTCTGGAACCGCATAAATGCCAAAAGCGAGACTTGCATCGGCCAGAAATGTCCCGATTTCGAGCCTTGCTTTATTACCCGAATGCGTGTCGGTGCCGACAACGCTGATATTGTTATCGTCAACCACCATCTTTTCTTTGCCGACCTAAACGTGCGAGGCAGCCAGTTCGGCAAGGTTATCCCAGATTACGGCGCGGTGATCTTTGACGAAGCTCATCTGATCGAGGACATCGCCGCCGATTATTTTGGCTTTCAGGTGTCAAATTTTCGCATCGACGAGATCGTCCGCGACGCAAATCAATTGCCGATCACCGACGCCATCGCGACCAGCGGGATAATGAAAACCTCGACGCGTATTAATGGATTTTCGGAGCAGTTTTGGGTCAGATTCACCCAGGCACGCGGTCAGGAAGGCCGTTTTCCTTTGCTTCCTGATGCATTCAATGCCCGCACAAACAATGGTGAAAGCACCCCTACGCCGCTTGGCGAAGCGTATAGATCGCTCGATGAAGCCTTGAACCGGCTTGAGACCGAAGTCGATGTTTATTCCGAAAAAATTCCCGAGGCCGAAAGCATCGTCCGTCGTATTCGCCAGACACGATTCGACTTTGATTTCATCGTCAAGCAGGCGGACCGCAACTTTGTCTATTGGCTCGAACGCCGTGGACGCGGCATATTTTTGCAAGCGTCGCCGGTCGATGTCTCTGAGCTTCTTCAGGAAAAACTATTTAATAAGGTCGAAACCTGTATTCTGACATCCGCAACCCTTTCGACAAACGGCAGCTTTAATTTTATCCGCGACAGGCTGGGATTGACCGCCGGAAAGACAAATTCACTCGTCGCACCCTCGTCATTCGATCACGAAAAGCAAGCAGTTCTTTACTTGCCAAAATCGATGCCAGATCCGCGTTCACCGGAATTTTTACAGGTCGCCGCGAACGAGATCATTAAGATACTACAGGTAACACGCGGGCACGCATTCATCCTCTGCACCAGCAATCAATCGATGGCGGCTTTGTTTGAGTTGGTTTCCTCGCGAATCGGATATCCTTGCTTCTTGCAAGGCTCGATGTCGAAGACAGGCATCATCGACAAATTTCGTTCAACTCCAAGTGCCGTGCTTTTCGCAACTTCAAGTTTTTGGCAGGGCGTGGATGTCCGCGGCGAGCAACTTTCATGTGTCATTATCGACAAACTTCCTTTCGCCGTACCGACTGACCCGATCGTCCAGGCACGCAGTAAGTTCATCGACGAAAATGGCGGGAGATCATTCTCTGATTACAGCGTCCCACAGGCGATCATCTCGCTAAAACAAGGCGTTGGAAGATTGATCAGAAGTACAACTGACCGCGGCGTGATCGCGATCCTCGATCCGCGTTTGAGGACAAAAGGCTACGGGCGTGATTTTCTTCAGAGTTTGCCGAGGATGAAGATCACGGGCGATCTTAATGACGTCGAAGCAATTTTGCAATAACATGCCGGGCGTGCGATATTATCGCCTTAAAACATATGCCATCATTCTACGAAGTAATGATCGAACGCAATTTCTCGTCCGCGCATCAGTTGCGAGGGTATAAGGGAAAGTGTGAAAACCTGCATGGGCATAATTACAAGATCGAGATCTATGCTCGTGGTGAAGAGTTGAACAATATCGGCCTGCTGATAGATTTTGGCGATCTAAAAATAGCGGCGGATGAGATCGTTAAATACCTCGACCATCGCAATATCAATGAGCTGCCGCCTTTTGACGAAGAGCTTAATCCCTCGGCTGAAAATCTCGCACGCTATTTTCTCGAATACCTAAATACACGTGTCGCCGATGACCGCGTGAAAGTTTATAAAGTTCGCTGCTTTGAAACTCCGACCAGCGTAGCAACCTATCAACTTTGCGAGTAGATTTCCTGTGATCGCCGTAATTACAAAAATATGAAGAGTTTTCTGTTTACATTTTTATCTGTGCTGGCACTGCTTCTTGCCGTTAATGCTCAAACAAAGGCTCAAAGCACCGTGACCGGCACGGTTAAGGACCAAAACGGCGCTCTCGTTTCCGGTGCCACGGTGACAATGCAAAGTTCTCACTCACATGTCGGCCTGACGACCTCAACCAACGGCGAGGGCCGCTTTTTGTTCAAAGGACTGCCTGTCGCCGATTACAATTTGCGTGTTTTGGCACAAGGATTTGCGGTCTATGAACAAACAGTCCAGATCAATGGCTCAAACCCTTCTAATCTGACTATCGCTCTTTCCATCGGTGAAAACCGGGTTACCGTAACCGCCGAAGTAGGCCGAGGCGAGGAAGCCAAAAATGTCCCCCAAGCCATCAACCTGATCAGCTCGGAAGCCATCATGCAACGAGCGACAACAGTACTTGCTCAGGCAGGCGAGGAAGAGGCGGGCCTCAATTTTCAGAAGACGAGCCCGACTATCGGAGCGATCGTGATCCGCGGCTTGACCGGAAAAAATGTTGTCAATTTCGTCGATGGCGTCAGGTACACGAACGGAACTCAACGCGGCGGCATCAACACGTTCTTTAATCTGAACGATCAAAGTTTCTTACAGTCGATCGAGGTTCTGCGCGGCTCGAACGGCGCCCAATATGGCTCAGATTCACTCGCAGGTACCGTGAATCTGATCACAAAATCGGGCGTCTATGGCGGCGACATTTCTGAATTTCATGGCGATCTTATGGCAGGCTTTAACACTGCCGACCATAGTTATGGCTCTAATACTCTGTTTAGCTATGGAGATCGGAAATTGGGCGGCTATGTGAACATCGTCGGACGGAGAGTCGGTGATCTTCGAACCGCAGACGGTTTCGATTCGCACTCATCGATAACGCGCTTTTTGGGTCTGCCCTCTAACATTCTTTATGACCGCAGCACCGACACTTCTTTCCAGCAATACGGCGGCGCGTTTCGTCTCAACTATGCCCCTCGCAGCGATCAGCAGTTTGTCTTTCATTATCATCGCAGCCAGCAGGATGACGGCAAACGCTTTGACCAGCTCGTTGGCGGCGACGGCAATCTGATAGCCGACCTTCGAAATCTGATGCTCGATTTCGGGTATGTACGTTATGTAAAGCAAGGCATGGGCTTTTTTGACAGCGGATCGTTTACAGCTTCCTATAACAGTCAACGCGAAGAACGTGTCAATCAGGGCGGTCAGGGAAATCCGTTTGGCGACATTACTCACCAATATGAAAGGACTTCTACCTATGGGACGAGTTTCTTCCTTGATAAGCAAACCGGACGAAACAATATGTTTCTTGTAGGAGCCGATTATTATCACGAAAAACTGAATGCACCTGCCTATTTTCATAATCCTGTGACAAATGCGATAACGCTTTCGCGTCCGCGCATTCCTGATGAAGCACGATTCAACACCGGCGGTGTATTTTTTCAGGACCAGTGGAACGCCATCCCCGAACGTCTGCGCATCACGGGCGCGTTACGTTACAGCGGCGCGGACTATAAAGCACGTGCTTCGGATTCGCCGCTTGTCGGCGGTCAGCCGTTATGGAGCGACGATAGCCTTAGCACGTCAAACGTATCCGGCCGTATAGGCGCAGTCGTTCGTGCCACTAATGAATTCCGCATCGCGTTTAATTACAGCCGCGGGTTTCGATATCCGAATATGACCGATCTCGGAACATTGGGTTTGACGGGTGATGGATTTGAGGTAGATCACTTAACCGCGGGTGCAGCAAATGGAACGATCGGCACCACAGCCGCGTCAAACGCTGTCTCAACCGGTTTGCCTGTGACGAAACAGAGATCAGAGTTCAGTAATAACTATGATCTCAGTCTTCGCTATCAGCACAAGCGGTTCGATACCGAATTTACTGTTTTCCGGCTCGATATCGTCGATGCGATCACAAAGCAGGCTTTGATCCTGCCGGCCGTGACTCCGGGCCAAACGATCGGGGGTCAACTTATTACAAGCCAGGCTTCGGGCGGAGCAGTTTTTGTCGCAGCTTCAACTTCGCCGGTGCTTGTACGCGCTAACTTTACCTCGGCAAAGATCTGGGGCATTGAATATGAGAACGAGGCGAAGTTGAGAGGTGATCTCCTACTTAAAGCAAACTTCACCTACATTCGAGCGGAAGATAAAGACACAGGCTTGCCACCGAATATCGAAGGCGGCACGCCGCCGCCAAACGGTTTTATTAGCCTGCGCTATAACCGTTCACGATTTTGGATCGAGCCGTACGCAACGCTTGCCGCGAGACAGGATCGGCTTTCCAGCCTCGATTTGTCTGACCGTCGAACCGGCGCGACGCGCTCACGGGCACAGATCGAGAACTTTTTCCGTCGCGGGGCGTGTGTTCTCGGCCTGACGTTCAATGCTGCCGGAACATGCAACGGCTTAGTCTCAAGCTATACGCTGCGAGCGACCGGCGAGAATATTACACAAGTCCTTACGCGTGTCCTCGGCCCTGGTTTTGCCGCGGCACCGATGTTCACATATCTACCGGGATACGGACTGGCAAATGTCCGCGGCGGATTTACCTTTAATGAAAAGGCAGGCGTGTTCTTGGCATTCGAGAATATATTCGATCAGTTCTATCGCAACCCGAGCTGGGGGATCGACGGCACGGGCCGAACCTTCACGGCTCAGTTCCGGTTAAAGTTCTAGTTGAGATCAAATAGAAAAGGCTGTCCGAATGTGGTTTCGGACAGCCCTTTCTCACCTATCACAGGAGTCTATTGATCGGCGATCATATCAAAGCTCAGCATCTGGCCGGTAACGCTGACCGTCAACGGAGCAAAACCGTAATGCCGCGATTCTGCGTTGACAGTATATGTCTGGCCGACCTGCAGGCCGCCAAACCTGTAAACCCCGAAACCGTTTGAGATAACAGAACGACGCAAGCCCGTCGAGTCCGTCAGCGTAACGCGGGCATTCGGAATTCCCTGTCCCATCACATCGAGAAAACGGCCCGTAATCTCGGCACTGTCCGGTGAGGCTGCCGACAGTTCTACTTGACCGTCAGCTGTCACTGTTTGCGGATCGCCTTCGTTGAACATAAATCTCTCCCACGTGATCGGCGACACCGAGCCCGGTGCTCCAATAGCCGTGAATTTGAGATTCAATAGCACGCCGTTCTCACCAATTGGAATCGGGCCGTAAACCGCAACTCTGAGAAGGCCAGGCTCCTTTGCATTCACTGCAAGTGACAGCCTTCGGCTTACGGTTCCTGCGACACCGGCCGGATCGGCCTGAGGCTGTATTACTGTCGGATCGTACCTAAGGTCGAATTCGTACGAGATGATCCCTTTGTTCATTGCTCCATGTACATTTACGGGAATGATCACCTCGTCATCCGCCGGTGTCGCAAGATGTGGTGCGGTAACGGCAACTTCACGCTCCGGGCCGTTTGCAGGCCTCGCATTTGTGTTTGTCCAGTTACCTGTAACTTCACCCATAAGCAAAGCACTGTAATCCTCGCCGGCAATGCTGCTGGTGACCGATGCATACGTTCTGCTTACAGGCAGGAATTTCCATTGTCCGGCTAGTCCGAACGGGGGATTCGCAACCGAGAATCCGGCAACTTGGGCTGCGTCAAATGAGGAGATCGTGCCGTTGTTGCTAGTGTCCGCCACAAGCAGCTGGTTGCCTGTCAACTGCGGATTCGGTGGTCCTACTGCATGCTGCGAGATCCTCGCCGCATCAAAGGATGATATGGCTCCATTCGCAGCTCCCGTCTTGGTAGGTGTGACTGTGTATGAACCCGCTCCAAAACCTGTGAGCGAATATGTTCCTCCCGGAAAACTAGTCGTTGTTGATACATTTGGCGATCCCGTTCCGCTCATCAGCACATTCGAAACAAACCTCGTCGCCGCCGGGATCGCGTTGCCATATGTTACAGTTCCGCTGATCGCAATAGGAGCAGTCGGCGTTGGCGTCGCAGTATTTGTAGGCGTATTTGTGGGAGTATCCGTTGCCGTGTTTGTCGGAGTAAATGTCGCTGTATTCGTTGCCGTTGGTGTCGAAGTATTTGTCGGTGTAAATGTTGGGGTGTTTGTCGCAGTATTCGTCGGCGTAAAAGTCGCAGTCGCCGTCGGGGTGTTGGTTGCCGTGTTTGTCGCTGTGCTTGTTGCTGTGTTTGTAGGCGTAAAAGTCGAGGTGTTTGTCGGAGTCGGCGTGTCATCGTTTAGGATGGTCAGAACTGCGGTCGTTGGTGTTCCCAACGTTGCGCCAATTGGAGATGATATTGTGAGGTCTATCGTTTCATCGCCTTTGAACAATGAATCGGGACATAAGTTCACAACAAAAGTCTGACTCAGGTCGCCGCCGTTAAAGTTCAGTGTTCCCGATGCACTTTGGTAATCAACACCGCCGCCGCATGTCGCTCCGCCGGTTGCCGAACCGTCGCTCGTCGCGTAATCGATCGAGTCAACGCCTTCGCTTCCGTTTATACGGGCAACGGTGATGGTCGCCGTCCCGCCGTCTTCCGAAACAGAATAAGTTGCCGAGCTAAATTGTAAGATCGGCTGTATCTCAAAAGCTCCGATGTCGGCTCCGTCACCGCCAGAGGCATTTGCGATCGCCAGATCATCCACAAATCGTGTCTGCTGACGCTGATCGGCTGTCAGCGAACCCGCTATTCCCTTGTCGATAGCTGGACTGCCGGGCAACAAGGCGTGAGTAAATGTCACGCCGCCATTATTTTGCAGCGGTCCCAGATTTGGGTCCAGGCCAGTAATATTACTAGCCGTATCGCCTGTGAACGTTGCTCCGGTTGTCACCTCGATCAGGTTGTACCCTTGCGACACGACCGCACCTTGCACGTTGGGAGCCGTTCCGTTATCGGTATTATTTGCAAAAATGCTGTTCTTAAGATTTACCGGATTCGTCGCGCTTCCGCGAACAACTCCGCCGCCACTCGCCGTTGCCGTGTTGTTGACGATAGTACAACTATCAATTGTGACTATGGTGGTCGATACGCCTGATGCATAGACACCGCCGCCGCTGGCTCCCGACGTGTTACCACTAATCGTGGAATTAGTGATCGTCGTTGGTGTGGACAAGTCAATGGCGCCGCCGTTCGTAAGAAGTGTTTGATTACCACTAAAAGCTGAGCCCGTGATTGCTACCGAGCCTGTTCCAGTCAGGTAAAGCGCTCCGCCGCTACCCGTTGCGTCACTATCAGAATTTGCAATGTTATTCGTAAAGGTCGAATTGTTGATAGCCAGGACAGGCGTTCCTGCGTTCGGTTGGCGGTAGATCGCTCCGCCTTCCTTCTTTGAGGAATTCCCATCAAACGTCGAATTGTTGATCGTCAGTTCGCCCGCTCCCTGGACGGCAATAGCTCCGCCGCGGGAGTTCTGTCCCGTAGCTGTTGTCGAATTCCCGGTAAAGATCGAATCATTAATGGTCATTACACCGTTATTTTGAATAGCACCGCCTTGCGCGCCGCTGGTAGCCGAGTTATTCGTAAAGGTAGAGTTGTTGATCGTCGCCAGAGTAGTACTGCGAAGTGCCGCTCCGCCTGCGCCGTTAACAGCTGGGCCGGTATTTATGTTGTTCGAAAATGTGCAGTTTGTAACCGTCAGCGAAGTGCCGCCATTAGAAATAGCACCGGCGCTGCCATTGGTATTTGCGTCAAAGACCATATCCGTAACGCTTAGCGTGCCGCTATTTTGGACTTGAGATGCGGTGACCGTCATTCCACTTATTGACGTTATCTCACCGGCGGCAACCGATATTGCGGCGACAGCGTTGCCGCTGATTGTCAGCAGATTCGCACCCGGCCCGGTAATAGTCAGGGTGTCATTCACGCCATTGACGGCAATTGTTGTGGCTATAGTAATGGTTTGCGGTGTACTGAATACCACCGCGTCAAACACGATCGTGTCCGCTCCGGCCGCTGCGTTTGCATCCGTCACGGCCTGTCTGAGGCTGCCGGCACCCGTGTTTAGGGTGTTCGTGACCGTAAACGTAGCTGCTGTCACGTTAAGGGCCGACGCCGCGATAGCTATCACGATGGTAAAGATAAGCCGACAGAGTTGTGTATTCAAATTGCGCATTGTTGTCCTCCACAGGTTTCGAAAGAAAATTGTTCTTGCCGTGATATGCGTAATCTTGTCCGGAACTCTGCCAAATAAAACAAAAAATTTTCTTTAAGCGGTGGAAATGCTAAACTAAAAGCCTTTAATTTACGTGTATTTCCTCACTTATGGCTGAAGCTGTATCGCCAGAGATCACTCAGATCCTGCAAGATTGGAATAACGGTGATAAAGAAGCGAAAGAGCGCCTTCTTGAGTTTGTTTATGACGAATTAAAACGGCAGGCCCGCTATTTGATGTCACGCGAGCGGTCTGACCATACGCTTCAGCCGACCGCGCTCGTTCATGAAGCCTATTTGAAGATGGGCGACGCGGTAAATGTGATCTGGAAGGATCGCGCCCATTTTTACGGTTTTGCATCGCATCTAATGCGGCAAATTTTGGTAGATCATGCCCGCCTTCACGCCGCAGCCAAACGCGGGAATAATCCGATTCGTATTTCCACGGACGACATTGAAATTCCTGTGCATGAGCGAGCGTCCTCGATCATCGCTATCGATGATGTTTTGAATCAACTAGCCGAGATCGACGAGCGACAGGCACAAATAGTCGAAATGCGATTTTTCGGCGGAATGACCAATAGTGAGATCGCCAACACCCTGGACATCAGTGAGCGCACAGTAGCCAGAGAATGGCAGACGGCAAAGATCTGGTTATACCGAGAGTTGAATAGTAGTTAGCCGAAAAATATTCTTGTCTCAATATTTCGGATTCTTACGCATTTATGATCGGGAGAATTACGGCCATCGAATCAATTGAGAGCCAAAAGTGGAAAGAGGTCAAATCTCTGCTGATGGATGCCCTAGCGGTCGATCCGCCACTGCGCCCTGCCTTTCTCGACAAGCAAGCCCTCGATCTCGACATCCGAGCTGAGGTGGAATCATTTCTCGCTATGGAGGAGGCAGCCGATGTAATATTCAACGCGTCAGCGCTGGAGCTTTCAAAGGAATTCTTTATAGACGAGATTGATGAGTCACGCTTACTTGCCGGGCAAAAGATCGGCCCTTACCAGTTGGTTTCTGAACTCGGCTTAGGCGGAATGGGAGCTGTTTATCTCGCCGAACGCCGCGATGGCAAATTCGACCAGAAAGTAGCGATAAAGCTGCTGAAACGCGAGTTCAACACAGGAAAGATACGCGAATCCTTTCGCCGCGAGATCGAGATACAGTCGAAGCTCGTTCATCCGAATGTAGCTGCGATGCACGATACCGGCACGACAGACGACGGCATCCCGTACATTGTTATGGAATACGTCGATGGGTTGCCGATAGACAAATACTGCTCTGCAAATAACCTCGGTCTTAAGGAACGTCTAAAGATCTTTAATAAGGCATGCGACGCAGTCGCCTTTGCCCATCAAAATCTCATCGTCCACCGCGATCTAAAACCGTCAAATATTATTGTTACGCCTGAAGGGAACCCGAAACTTCTTGATTTCGGCATCTCGAAACTGCTGGGCACTGTTGAAGATGCTCAAGTCGCGACTTTATTCGTCGCTATGACGCCTGAATATGCAAGCCCCGAACAGATAGACGGCGGCAGGATCACAACTTCGACAGACATCTATAGTCTTGGGATCGTTCTTTTCAAACTGTTGACAGGAACATATCCCTACAATTTCAAAAAAAGATCGAGTGGCGATATTCTGCGCGAAATTACTGCGGAAGACCCGATCCAACCAAGCAACACACAGGAAACTCATTCGCTGATAGACAAGAGCCGTCTCAAAGGCGACATCGACAACATCGTCCTTAAGGCTATAAGCAAGGAACCGGAAAATCGCTATTCGACTGTTAAGCAGCTCTCGGAGGACATTTGGCGTTACATCGACGGCGAGCCTGTCACGGCGCGGCCAGCAACTCTTTCTTATCGGCTCAACAAATTTTACAAACGCAACAAGATCGCTGTGACAGCAGGCGTTTTGATCTTTATGACCCTCGTCGCCGGCATTGCTGTTTCCGCGTGGCAGACAAACTCCGCACGAGCGCATGCCGCCATCGCTGTTGCCGAGTCCGACAATGCAAGAGCAGAACAGAAAAAGGCCGAAAAGGTCAGCCAATTCATGATGAAGATCATCCGCTACGCGAATCCGCGCTGGTACGCCGAGGGTTATCGGTTCGGAGGCGAGGCACGAGTGATCGATGCACTAGACGATATGGCTTCAAAGATCGATACCGAATTTGCCGACCAGCCCGATGTGCTTGCTGAGCTTCACCATCACTTTGGTGATGCTTATTTGACTCGAAATGAACCCGGCGGACGCGAAAAAGCGAGATCGCACTTCCAGCGGGCGTTTGAATTACGCCGTTCTTATTACGGCGATTGGCATGAACTTTTGGCGAAGGACATGGTTTATCTCTATTGGGTGCAATCAGCGCCTCGTTCCGAAGAGTCGGTGAAGATGCTATCGGATGCCATCATCATGATGCGGGCGACGAATCCCAGGAATCTGAATTTGCCCTTTATGCTCGAAGATTATTTCCATCGTATGTCTGATGATGAATTCGCTTCATTACACGACATGTTCTTGCGCAACGTCCCGCAACCAGCTCCCAATGATAAATATCTCGCCGCCGACCAACTCTTTGACGAGATGCTGGGGCTGTTGAGATTCCACTTTGCCGAGGACAGCGGTCAGATCGCTCATCAAAAATGCGCCGGCATGTCGTTAAAGTTCAAAGCCGGCAAAACTGTCGAAGCAGAAGAGTTTTATCAGGTGTGCAAGAAGAATTACGAAGTAATTCCTACAAGCGGAGACACAAAAATCAATAGCGTAAATCTGAAAAGACTCGCCGATTTTCGCAAACTAACAGGCATAGAAGACTAATACTTGTAAACAAAAAAAGACCGTCTTTTCAGACGGCCTCTTAGTAAATGGTCGGGGCGAGAGGATTCGAACCTCCGACCTCACGGTCCCGAACCGTGCG
>CAZGSC010000011.1:0-36302 GCA_964528325.1 uncultured Chloracidobacterium sp.
AAAGGGGCAAGGGCGGCGATGGCTTCGTAAAGGTCGGCGACTTTGGACTCGCAAAGATCGTCAATCAGACGGTCACAGATATTTCCTCCAACGCTACGCCGTCGTCACGCGGCATTATCGGCACACCGGAATTTATGTCACCCGAACAGATGCAGCCGGAGTTGGGCGTAGATGCCCGTGCTGATCTATATGCATTGGGTACGATCGCGTATCTGATGCTCGGAGGCAAAACTCCGTTCACCGGCGACATGATGCAGCTCATTATGCAAAAGGTGATGCAAAAGCCGCCGCCGCTCTCGACGATCCGTTCAGACATTCCGGCCGATGTCGATCGCGTGATAATGCAGGCGCTGGAGATCGAGCCGGTAAATCGTCCGCAGTCGGTTTCCGAGTGGATCGACGAACTCGAACGGGCCGCCGATGATATTGATGAAACCAAAACTTCGGGCAAATCTCGGTTGGTGATCGTGGCTCCGGTAGGTGCTGAGGTCTACGTTAACGATGAGCGAAAGGGAAGTGTCGGAAGTTCAGGACGCGTAATTCTTACCGATATCCCGGCCGGACAGCATATTCTGCGTGTGTCGAAACAGGGCGAGCGAGATGACGAACGTGTTATTGAGGTACGGCCCGGCACCGGTGAACAGGTCATACAGGCGCAGCTTAAAACGATATACGGGAGTCAACCTTCTTCGTCTCAGGGAAGCAGCGGCGGAGCGGCTTCGAGCCTGATGCCGGGCATTGTCGCCTGTATAAATTGTAATTCACGCTTTGCCGAAGGCGTGCGATTTTGCGGACGCTGCGGCGGCTCAAATTTTACGATGATCAGCCCGGGCGAAGGTTCTGCTACATATCCATGCCCGCGCTGTTCAGTACCTTTACCCCAAAATTCCCGTTTCTGCGGCCGTTGCGGCTTGAACATTACACCCGCAATGCACCAGCACACAAGCTCGCCTCCGGCTTTCGGTCAGCCATCGGCATTCCGCGATCCCGGCCCGAATGCAGCTCAGGTGACCCGCCTTTGCGTGCGCTGCGGCGGAACTTATCCTCCGCACATAAAGTTCTGCGGCCGGTGTGGTTTGACATTGCAGTAAAACTGTCGGGTTGAGTTGTCAAGCTGCTTTAGCTTGTGTTACATTTTCTCTCTTCCCATTTTACAGTATTGTATGCACGAACCGCTCAAGCCGTACAATTTGAGGTTCGAAGCCCGAAGACATTATCTTTACGCTCACGTAAAGGCCGGGACAATGACCCGCGCAACTGCTCTTGCCTATCTGCAGGAGGTTGCTAATGAATGCAACGGACGCAGCTACAGGCGGCTCTTGCTTGAGCGTGACGTGCCCATGATGCTCTCCGATCTGGAACTCTTCCAAACGACCAATGATTTTCTCGACATGGTCAAATACGTCCGTGTCGCAGTTCTCAATCAATATCCAGATCAGCAGAACGCGATGAATTTCGCAATGCGCATCAGTACAAACCGCAAGGCTCGATATAGCGTATTTACCGACCCGCTTGAAGCCGAGAAGTGGCTTCTCGATGGTGTTCGCATTTACGAACGCGAACCGCCGCCACCGATATTCATCCGCTAGAAAGGCGAGTCTTAGGGATGGGCGAAGTCTGCTCCGCACACTTGTGCGGATTTTTTGCTTTCGTAAAGTCCTCAGTCCTTAGTCGCAGGGCAAAGGGAAAAGACGCAACTGTAGTCTTAGCACTTGGGAACAAGCGTGCTTAAAAATGCGTATTTACAAAAGTCGCGTTTCGAATCGCAAAAAAGTATAATAACTCCGTTCTACACCACTCTTTTCAGACGGGGAATAACTTATGAAGATCTGCCCTCGATGCCAGAAGACCTACGCCGACGATAACCTCAATTTTTGTCTTGAAGACGGTTCAGTGTTGACGGCCGCGCCTGCACAACAGATCATGCCGGAAACGGTTGTTATGAACGAGCCGCGTATAACGCAGCCGCAGCCTCCCCCGAGTACAAGTACAGCCGGCCCGCCTCCAAACTGGCAACAGCCTCCGCAGCAATATTCGATGCAGCCGCCAAAGAAGTCATCGAAAACTTGGCTTTGGGTTGTTGGAATACTTGGTGTTCTCGTTTTGTTGTGCGGTGGCGGATTTGTAGGCTTTTTGTTCTGGGCAGCATCGCAGGCAGATAAAACTGCAAACTCGGTCTTTAATATCGATAAGTATTCTTCGCCGACGCCCAACACGAACAAGACGCCCATGACTACCTCAACAACGGGCCGTGAAGATCTTACGACGGTTGATCTCAATATGTTTGTCAAGGAGTTTTCCGTCTATGGCACCACTGAGATGAGCGGAGAAGAGCTTACGATGGGTTCAATAAACAAGGGCTTTTATTATGTTCTGGTTGCACCTGATAAAGATGACGATGATAACCCGATCGATAAGTACAAGACCGATGATGCCGATACACGCGTGACGGTCCGTAATATCAACGATTCAAGTTCGAGTCTCGGTTATGGTCTTATCTTTCACAGCAATCCGCAGCCGCTCCAGCAGGACTACGCTTTTCTGATCGACACAAAGCGCAAAAAGTACGAAGTGGTACGTCACGCTCCTCAGAAGGAGACGGTTGTCAAAAACTGGACCTCATCGCCGGCGATCAAAGGAGGAACCGAGGAAAATACGCTGGAAGTTAGAGATCAGAGCGACAAGATCGAACTGTATATTAACGGCACGATGGTAACGTCGATCCCGAACACCTATGGCTACAGCGGCGGTGTTGTTGGGCTTTATTCGGGTGACGGAGTGAAAATAGCGTTCAAGGATCTTGAGATCAGGAGATAGACGCTCCATTTATGAAGCAGTGTCCTCGATGCCGGAAAACCTACGACGACGATCAACTTAACTTTTGTCTAGATGACGGCGAATCCCTGATTGTCGTTCCTTATTCGGAGAAGCGCTATGCCGACGATGCTCCGCCGACCATATTGATAGACCAATCGCGAGTTACCAATCCTGCGAACTGGCCCGTGTCTCCGCCCACGGCCCCCATATCTCAGTGGCAGCCTCAAAACATTACTGATCGCCAGTTCGGATCACCGCAGTTCGTACAGTCACGCGATCAGACGGTTCCTACTATCGCTCTGATTCTCGGGATATTGAGCATTCCTTTGATCTGTTGTTACGGTGGCATTTGGCTAGGGCTTCCGGCCGCCGGATTGGGTTTTATGGGAATGCGTAATGCCGATGGTGACAGCAGTCGATACGGCGGCCGCGGAATGGCCGTTGGAGGCATGGTTTTGGGTGTGATAAGTTTTCTGGCATCGCTTGTATTTGCGTTTTTCGCGATCATAGCGAGGTAGACATAGGGATAGATGCTTGTAACTTTACACGTAGTAGAAGGGCCGCAAACGGGCCGTGATTTTACGTTCGATCAGCACGATACATTTATGATCGGGCGAAGCGAGGACGCGCAATTCTGCCTTCCGCAGGACCGTTTTTTCTCGCGTCACCATTGCCTCATTGAAATTGCTCCCCCGCAGGCTTTTCTTCGCGACCTTGGTTCCACGAACGGCACTTACGTCAACGGAATGCGTGTCGACACAGCGTACCTGAAAAGCGGTGATCAAATTCAGGGTGGCGAAACAGTACTTGAGGTCGAGGTGTCGAGCGGTGTTGAAGCGTCGGTTGATGATAAGGAGAACCTCATAAGCACTCAACTTTCGATGGTTCCGGTCGAGTGTCTCAATTGCCGAGTACGTTCGGCATTTGAAGCTGATGATCCGGATGTTCGTCTTTCTTACATCTGCGATGATTGTCGCGAGGAACTGAAGAAAAATCCTCAGCCGGTTCCGAATTACCAAATGGTTCGTGTCATCGGGCAAGGCGGTATGGGCAGCGTGATGCTTGCTCGCTCGGAAAATACAGGCGAAGTTGTTGCCATCAAGACACTGCTCCCCGAGGTCGCGGTCAGTGAGCAGTCATTAAAGCGTTTCCTGCGCGAGATCGAGGTCGCATCTTCGCTTCAGCATCCGAATATTGTCAGATATATTGAACATGGGAAACACAACGGCCTTGTTTATCTTGTTACGGAATTTGTCGTCGGAATGGACGCCTCACGTCTTGCGAGAACTCGCGGCGGCAAGCTTGGTTACAGGGAAGTTGTGAGGATAGTCGAACAGACGCTCGCCGCATTGGATTTCGCACATAAGCAAGGTTTTGTACATCGCGACATAAAGGAACAGAACATATTGATCAACGGCGACTACCCCGACAGTGTTGCGAAGTTGACCGACTTTGGCCTTTCAAAAAGCTTTAAAGAAACGGGAATGAGCGGAGTAACAATGGTTGGTGACGTTGCCGGAACGATCGCTTACATGCCTCCCGAACAAGTTCGAGATTTTAAGGATGTAAAGCCGCCGTCTGATATTTATGCGATGGGGATGACAGCGTACGCTCTTTTGACGGGAGCCAATGCTCTCGATATCGATCCAAAAGCCGGCATTGCTGAGACCGTCAAAGCGATTTTCGAAAAACCGATCGTTCCGTTAAAAGATCACATTCCCGATATGCCTCTGAGACTTGCCTCAGTGATCGAGACAGCCTTGGCAAAGCACGTTGATAATCGGTGGCGAACAGCCGGAGCAATGCGCGAAGCACTTTTATCAGCAGCATCGGATACTTGATAGTTCTATTTGGTTGGGTCAGTTTTGTTGAGATCCGTAAGCACAGAATTGATCGCTCCGCCGATCAACAACGTTAATGCGGTTAGATAGAGCCAGAGCATCATAATTATGACGGCACCAAGCGAACCATATGTCCTGTCGTATGAGTTGAAATAGCCTAGATATATCCGAAATCCGCTGGTGAGAAATATCCATAAGAGTATCGCTACGATCGAGCCCGGCGATATCCACACCCAGCGAAATCGCTTAAAGTCCGGCAGCAGATTATAGATAATCTCGCTGACCAGTAGCATGAGCAGCAGAATTGAGATCCATTGTATTGTGACAAGTATAAAAGGTGAGGTTACTTCGAACCCGATATCGGATAGAACATACTGGACAAGCTGCCATCCGTAAAAGACAGCGGCCAGGACTACTGTCGCTAATATTGAGAAGATAAAAGTGAAGACGATGGATTGCACCTTTGTCCGCCACCAGTAGCGAGTCTCTTTTATTCCATAAACCTCGTTCAGAGCGGTGCGGATGCCGTCAACGCCTGCCGAAGCAGACCACAGTGTAACAAGCAGGCCTATTGTTGCTTTGCTGCCGGTACTGTTCGCAACGATCTCGTCGACGGTGCTCCTGACAAGACCGAATACAGCCGCCGGCATGAGTCGTTGCAGATAGACAAACAGTTCATTCTTCAGACCGTCGGAAGACACGAGTATGAGTCCGAAGAGACTAACCAGAAAATAAAGAAGTGGAAAAAGAGCGAAGGAAAAATAAAAAGCTACTTGGGCAGCCCTGCCGAAAATATCTGTGTCGAATGACCGATCATACAGCCGGATAAAAAAGTTCTTCCAAGCAAATTTGGCGGTCGGTTGCATAACACTCGTCCTGACTCGTCGATCGCTCACGCCTAAACTCTAGGATCCGGATCCCATACTAATACGCGGGACACGCGGAGATATTCCGCATGTGATCTCGTAACCGATCGTATCGATTTCTCGCGCCAGATCAGACGCCTTGATCGCATGATTTTCACCGCCGCCGATCAGGAAAACCTCATCACCTACTGCGAGATTCGGGATATCAGTAACATCCACCATTGTCCAGTCCATAGAGATGCGGCCGACCACCGGTGCGACGTGGCCGTTTAAATAAACTCTGCCGCGATTTGAAAGGCCACGCGGATAACCATCGGCGTAACCGATAGGAATAAGGGCAATTATGGAGTCGCGTTTTGTCACAAAGGTTCGGCCGTAACCCAGAGTTTCGCCAGTTGGGACTTGTCTGAGATAAGCGATGCGTGAACTTAGCGAGAGGACCGGCTTTAACTCCGGCCGAGTTGTTTCTGGCGGCAAGATATCATCTATCAGGCCATACAACGCACCGCCGAGACGCACCAAATTTCGGCGAGATTCCGGATGCGCGATCGCACCCGGCGAGTTTGCGAGATCGAATAACTCAGGCTTATACCCTGCAGAGATGAATGCTTTGCAAGCATCCTCAAATCGCTCGATCTGTAGAGCTGTAAACTCATTTTCTTTTGGGTCTTCCGCCGATGAAAAATGGGTCAACAGGCCTGTTACATTTAGCTCTTTGAAAGCTTTCAGTTCTTGAGCGAATTTGGCTGTGTCTCGGTGATTGACGCCAACGCGGCCCATGCCGGTATCTATCTTGATGTGAACGTCAATGCTTCGTTCGTGTTTGACGGCAAATTGACTAAGGATCTTTGCGATAGCAAGATCATAGATCACTGGAGTCAAATTGTGTTCAAACAGGAGCTTTTCCTGTCCTGGCCAAAATGATCCGAGGCATAAGATCGGACATTTTACACCCGCTTTGCGTATCTCGACGCCCTCTTCGGGTATGGCAACACCAAACCAATCGACGCCCTCGGATTGAAGCTTTACGGCGCAAGCCGCGGCACCGTGGCCATATCCATCCGCCTTGACGACGGCCATGTATTTCACGTTTTCACCGATAAATTTTTTTGATGAGTGAAAATTAAAGGCAAGAGCATCCAGATCAATGTACGCTTGGGTCGGACGCTTATCTATTGAAAGGCTCATTCTAATTAAACTAATACATGAGAGAAGATCTGTAATATCCTGCTAATACAATGGTTATGGCAAATCGAAGATAAATTCTAATAAACCTGAAAACATCATCACAAGGGTATGTTGCCATGCTTCTTGGGTGGATTTGAATCGCGTTTATTTTGAAGTAGCGAGAGAGCACGGATAAGTTTAGGACGCGTAAATCTTGGCTCTATGATCTCGTCAATATATCCACGCTCCGCCGCGACATAAGGGTTAGCAAATTTATCGTTAAATTCGTTGACGATCCGCTGGCGATTTTCTTCAGGATTTGTAGTATCAGCCAGTTCTTTTCTATAGAGAATTCCAACCGCTCCCTCAGCTCCCATAACGGCGATCTCGGCGGACGGATATGCAAAGTTGATGTCCGTACGAATGTGCTTTGAAGCCATAACGCAATACGCACCTCCATATGCTTTTCGGGTGATCACCGTGATCTTTGGAACTGTGGCCTCTGCAAAAGCGAATAAGAGCTTTGCCCCATGACGAATTATGCCTTGATGTTCTTGATTGACTCCCGGAAGAAAGCCGGGCACATCCTCAAACGTGATAAGCGGAATGTTAAAGCAATCACAAAAACGCACGAAACGAGCAGCTTTTACAGACGCGTCGATATCGAGAACACCTGCAAGAAAAGCAGGTTGATTGGCGACAATTCCGACAGAATAACCGCCCAGACGTGCAAAGCCAATAACAATGTTCGGAGCATAGTGCTCATGAACTTCAAAGAAATAACCTTCATCGACGACATTGTGCACAATGTCGCGAATGTCATAGGGCTGAGTCGGAGCCTCGGGAACCATGGAATTGAGCTTTTCATCAGCGCGGTCTGAGGGATCTTCTGTCGCGACAAAGGGCGGGTCGTCCATGTTATTGGAGGGAATGAACGAGAGTAATTCTCGCGTCAACCTCAACGCATGTTCATCGGAATCTGCCGCGAAATGAGCTACGCCGGATTTGGTGTTGTGCGTCATTGCGCCGCCAAGCTCATCTTTTGTTACATCTTCGTGTGTAACGGTCTTGATCACATCCGGCCCGGTGATGAACATATATGACGTGTCCTTGACCATCACGTTAAAGTCAGTTATCGCAGGAGAGTAAACTGCGCCGCCAGCACATGGGCCGAGTATGCAGCTAATTTGCGGAATGACCCCGCTCGCAAGAGTGTTGCGTAGAAAGATGTCTGCATATCCGCCAAGCGAAACGACACCTTCCTGAATGCGAGCGCCGCCGGAATCGTTAAGGCCGATCACCGGAGCACCGGTCTTCATCGCCATATCCATGATCTTGCAGATCTTTTCAGCGTGAGTTTCCGAAAGTGAGCCGCCAAAAACAGTAAAGTCTTGAGCAAATACAAAAACCGAGCGGCCGTCCACCAAACCGTGGCCGGTTATCACACCATCACCGGGAAATTTGTGCTCATCCATCCCGAAATCGGTCGAGCGATGGACGACAAATTTATCAAACTCCTCGAAACTGCCTTCATCGAGGAAAAATTCAACTCTCTCTCGGGCGGTCATTTTACCGGCTGCTTTTTGCTTATCGATACGTGTTTTACCGCCGCCTTCTTCGGCAACGTATGATCTTTCCTTCAAAAGTTCGATCTTGCTTTTAGTCTTTGATTCGGGCTGCATATCGACTAAGTTTAGCTATTATTCGTCGTTATTTCAAAATTTCGTAATAAATGATTAAATTTGGTTTAGAAATGAGAGAAATAGAAAAAATAACGAGCCGCGATAACCAGCGATTGGTTTATACGCGAAAAGTGCGTGAAGGCAAGTTCACTGAACAGATATTCATCGAAGGGCGACGATTGGCCGATGAAGCTTTGCGGTCAGATATTATTATCGACAACTGCATTGTGGCAGATGATTTTTATGATGATGGTACGCTTGACGCTATCGCCAAACGAGGCGTGTCTATCGCAGCCGTTCCGAATAAGATCTTTGCATCGATAGCCGATACAAAACAGCCGCAGGGAATTATCCTGATCGCAAAGCGGCCGACAGCGTTGTTAGAAACGGTCGAAGCGAGTCTAAGAGAATCTGTGCAGCCGATCGCTGTATTTCTGAAAGAAATAAACAACCCTTCAAATTTAGGTGCGATCCTAAGGACCGTTGAAGCTGCCGGAGCCGTGGGCGTCCTCGTTTCAAATGATTCTGCCGATGTGTTTTCGCCTAGAGCTTTACGAGCAGCGATGGGAGCGACCTTTCGTTTGCCAATTGTAGAAAATGCAAATTTTCACGATATGGTGCACTGGGCCAAGACCACAAATATAACTACCACCGCTACAGCTGCCTCGGCAGTTAAAAGCTATGTTGAGATCGATTGGAAAAAACCAAGACTGTTGATATTTGGTTCTGAGGCTCACGGGCTCAGCAATTTGGAACTCGAACAGATCGACGAAGCGATCAGCATTCCAATGGCAAACGACGTCGAAAGTTTAAACCTTGCCGTCTCAGCAGGCATTATTCTCTTCGAGGCAAAACGGCAGAACAGCTAACGACCGACGTTGCTATTTGTCGAACTACTGTTAGAGGCTTTCGAAGCGTTATCGATCTCGCCTTTGAATCGGGTTTGTATTTCATAGTCATTCACGATGACCAAAGCCGCGGCGATGTCCGTTGCCAATACCTTTGCATTTAGAGGGTCAACATCGGCAAGCTTTTTTTGGGATTCGAGAAGAGCCGTCCTTGCTTTTGAATATTCACCGATCAACAAATTGGCCCTTCCCAGCAGGTAGAAATCCTCAGCGTCTCGGGCAGGCGGAATTTCTTTCAGATATGCCGCCGGATCGCTGTCTACAGTTCTGCGAAGTCTTTCAAATGACGTGATCGCAATGTTGTCGGATTTCATTTCAGAAAACTGCGGTGTTTGCGGCAAGGGGGCAGGGACAAGAAAGAAATGATACAGTCCGGCACCTATCAACCCGCCAAGAACCAGGATACCGACGACGGTTAAGACCTTTCCGACTGTGCCGTCAACTGTATTATCATCTTCAGTTTCATAGAGTGACTCATCGAGCGATAGAAACTGGCCGCTATTCGGAAAAACATCGATATTTTCAGTACGGTCTTCTACTCCAGTATTTTCAATTTGTTCGATATTAGATTCTGTACCTTCATCTTCATAATTAGTTTTAATTGGAACCGGCCTGGCAGTTGCCACAGTATCTTCTTCATCGCTTGATGACGGAGTTGGTTGTATCTCTTTTTCGAGCTCACGGGATCTGGCATTTACAACTATCGCAGTGAGATTGTCCTCAGCTCCGCGCTCGTAGCACAGGGTTTTTAGATGTGCGCAAATATCGGATGGGGAACGTTTGTCGTCAACTAGCAGAGCTCTGATCTCTTCGTCAGTTACATGACGCGTGATGCCGTCTGAACAAATTAGGAATGAAGTTTCAGGCTCGATCAGAATCGTTTTCAAATCAACTTCGATGGTTGGTTCGGCGCCGAGTGCACGATTTATGATGTTTCGGCTCGGATGATTTTCGGCCTGCTCTTCAGTCATTCGACCGGCACGAACCTCTTCAGCAACCATGGAGTGGTCTTCCGTTTCGCGATGGAGATCGCCTTCGGGATCGACACGGTACAAACGCGAATCACCTACATGTCCGATCGTTGCGATGTTGTCAGCAATGTGAAGTGCAACGATCGTCGTGGCCATGTTCCAGAGCTTGGGCAGATCCTGTGCCATCTGATAAATGGCAGAGTTGGCGCGTTCGATAGCATTTCGAAGTACATCTTCAACATCGACTCCTTCAGATCTGTTCGCAAAGGCCTCGCTCAGGATCTCCATCGCCGTTTGCGAGGCGACCTCACCGCCCTGAGCTCCGCCGACGCCGTCAGCAACCGCGTAGATACCGCACTGATCCATTACGAGAAACGAATCTTCATTCTGTGGCCTTTTCTCGCTCAGCCCTTTGTCGGTGATCGATGCCGAAGTTATTTGAAGGTCTTTTTCCATTTAATTAAATGTGTACGTGCTTGTGATTTGGCTAAAGACAATAAATAGAATCATATACATCAGATAGTCTCTGGTATTACATTAAACTTGTCTCGTGCCCGGTCCACTGCATTTCTATGTGAAAAGGCCATCAACATGCCGAGCATTACAAAGCTTGTTACAAGGCTGAATCCGCCATGACTTACAAAGGGAAGTGTGATGCCGGTCATCGGCAGGGCTCGCGTAATTCCGCCGATATTGACCAAGGCCTGAAAACCAATGAAAGCCGCAAGCCCCACGCAGCATAGTCTGCTGAACATGTCGCGTGAATCCCGGGCCGTCCTCACACCTGCACTGACAAAAACAATGATCGCAAAAATAATCAACAGCCCGCCCAAAAGTCCAAGTTCCTCGGCCGCTGCGGCAAAAATGTAGTCCGAGTCAGAGACCGGGATCAATTCCGGATATCCGAGTCCCAGGCCGCGTCCCGTAATACCGCCGGAAGACAGCCCGAAAGTCGCCTGAGCCGGCTGGAAAGCAAGATCGTCGAACCACGCGTCAACATTGATCGTTTTTTTCAATTCAGGATTTTCCTCGATCATCTGAGGTAGCTTTGGATCCCTTTTTACGAGCTCAGCAAAATAATCATCGTAATCATCTTTCCACCAGCTTGTTTCAGGCGGCGGCGGATCAAAGCCGTCAAGCCACAAATGAAATCGCTGCTGTATGCGGTTTGGAAGGATCGCCTTTACCGGCTGGGAAAGCGTTGGCAGCAAAGGTATCTTTTCCTGAGTATCGTCGGGCAAGGCTCCTACAACGAGGATCGCCATAATGAAAAGGACGCTGCCAACAAGTACAAATCTTTGCGAAAAACGTCGGACTGCTATCAAGTAAAGTGTCGCATAAGCTGATCCAAAGACCATCATTTGTCCGAAATCCTTCAATACAAAAAAAGGAAAAAAAGGCAGTACTGCCATGAACAGGAGAGGCAAGACATCCTTAGCACGCGGAATGCCCCAATATGTCCGCGCGAGATTCTTGTAAAGAACGGCCAGGATCGCAGCGAACCCGATCAAAAATGGGATCTTGGCCGGTTCCCAAGGCGTGCTGTTGCCAATGGACTTTCCGGCGCGTGAGGTAATGGCTGCAAGCAGCAGCGGGCCGAGTGTCAGGATGACGACGAGGAACCCGTTGTTTTGCAGAAATTTGAGCGTATCGTCACGCCGCATTATTACAAAGGCCGCTACCAGACAAAAAATTCCAAGCAGCGGGATCAGCGTCAGTCCTGATGTAGCAATTCCGTATAGTGTATCCTTCGATGGTCTTAGGGGTTCGCTAGAAAGGTCGACTGGGCCAGGAGCAGTAGCCGGAAGTCCCATCATCTGTTTCTTTTCCGACGAATAGTTCTCCTGAATGTAGTGCATCTGGAGAGTTTTGATCTTCGCGTCCCGTTCTTTTGCGATCGCCTTCAATTTTGCACGGAGCAGCTCGCGTGATTTTTCTTTGTCAGATAGGTCTGAATTTTGTATTCGTGCTCTTTCTGCCGAATCAATATCGGCAACATATTCACGGTCAGAAAAAAGCCGGTACTGCACGGTCAATCCAATGGAAAACAACAGTACGCAGCTTGTGTACAGCGTCCAGTTACCGTTGAATCTCAAAAATCTTTTGATGAATACAGGAAGTATGGCAAGTATCGCGAGAAGCGACAGATTTCTTAGGGCAGCCTGTCCGCTGGTCTCGTAGCCGCGGACCATTCCGCCGTAATAGATCGAATAGTGGGCAACGGCAGTCAAAATGACGATGAGCACCAGGATGAAAAAATGTGTTGATGTCTTGTTCGTCACTTGATCAAATCGACCTTATTTTTTCTTTGTCTGTGCAGGTGCTTTGGGCTTGAATTTGTCACCAAGGAGCCCGAGATCTCGTGCCTTTAGAATGACATTTGCGGCAACCGGCGCAGCTGTTTGACCACCGAAACGATTGCCTATGTCCTCGATAACTACCGCAATTGCGAGCTGCGGGTTTTCAAGCGGTGCGATCGATATGAACCAACCGTCAGTGCGGTTAAAGGTCAAATACTCTTTGTACTCCACCATCTCCCCGTTTTGATCTTTCTTCTTTTTTAGAACGAACATTCGCTCGCCGGTTTTTTGATCGAATCGCGGAGCGTCATCCTTTTCGGCGGTTCCTGTTTTGCCGCCCGCCTTGATGCCGGTTCCGGCTAAGGCGCTTCGAACCGCTCCGCCTGTTCCGCCCGCTTCTTCCGTGACGGTTGACATGATCTCACGAACATCGGCCGCCTGTTGCTGCGTAAGAATCTGCGAAAACATCTTCGGTTGGAGATCGAATTCGATCTTTGGCTGCATAAGCCGTCCTTGCAAATTCGCTGGAGCAGAGGCGATGAGAGCCATCTGAAACGGCGTCATTTGCGAAGCCAATCCTTGCCCCATTCCTTCGAGTCCGAAGTCGAAAAGCGTCAGATCTTTACCGGTCACCATCGTTGAGCGGGCCGGACTTAGTGCATTGGAAATACGTTTATCGCTTGTGTTCCAGATGTCGGAAAAGTAGCCCTGCGTTAGTGCCTCCTCTTTTTTGTCGACCGCCGCAATACTAAAAAGTCTTGCCGTTTCTCCCATGCGTTCGCGTCCGAGGACATTGGCCAACTGTGCAAAATACTGGTTGCTTGAAACTTTGAAGGCTTCGCGAATAGGTACGTTCGTTGAGCAGATCTCACAGCTTCCTCCGGCATCGCAGATGGGTCGTGAGCCTTTGAACGGCGTGTAGCAGTCCGGTGCGGGCAGATCGGAACCAAGAAAGTCCTGCTTTCCTGCGCGAAAGGCAGAGATCATTGTAAACGTCTTGAAGGTTGAACCCGGAGTGTAATATTCCCGCGTTGCACGGCTAAGCAGAGGTTTATTCGCTTTGTCGGCCTCAAGTTTTAAGTAGCCTTCTGTTGACTGAGCATCGGCGAGACTATACGAAGGATTCGAGTACATTGCCAGCACATCGCCGGTTTGAGGGTTTAGAACGACGATCGCCCCTTTCTTTCCTTCCAGTTGCTGTGCGACATATGCCTGAAGGTTGCGATCGATCGTGATCCGCACATCCTTGTTCTCTGGTTCCGGTTTCCTGTATTTTGTCAGGATCTCCCATGCCTCGGGCATTGGGTCAGATTCTTTTCTGTACAAGGCTCGTTCTAGTCCGGGGGTGCCGCGTTCAGTTCCCATGAGATGGGCCATTTGCTTTTCGAGCGGGAACGTCCTCGATATGTCGCCGTCCGCGTCGAGCTTGTAATATGCCAATGCCTGGTCGAGCCTTCCGGTACGGTCGAGCATCCAGCCGCGGAGTGATGCGGCGGTAGTTCGGCGAACGCGAAGGTCCTTGTAACTAAGTGCCTGAAATTGTGCGTTGGAATCGTCGGCAAATCTTGTCCAATAAACCTGAAAACCGAAGATTGAAAACGCGAGGATCACAAACATTATTAGCCAAGTGCGTAGGCTTTTATTCGCTACTGTCTGGGCAAGTTTATTATTTACGACAGGGGACAAGTCTCGCTCGAACACGAATTTTGGCCGGCGAAAATTTTCGAGAAAGCCCAAGATCAAAAAAACCAGCAAAATTCCCAATCCGATCGAATAGAAGATCGTTAGGCCCGCTGGTGTTCGCTCTAAAACCTGACCGCCAAAAAGATTTTCGGGCCGTAGTTTTTGCCAATCGATAAAGAGAAGCAGAAGTGAATACATCGGCTTATGGCTCGCTTTCGGACACGTCTTCGACCACGGGGGCATCGATCGTATGTGACATATCGTTCTCGGACAATTCACTGTTTGCCGGCTCGCCCGAATCCGGCACGTCCGGTTTCGGGAGAAACTCGAATGAAACTTCTATCAAGCCGAACCTAACTCGATCATCCTTTTCAAGGCGTATCGCTTTTCCATATGCGATACGAGTGTCATTGATAAATGTTCCGTTTGTCGATCCGGTGTCGGCAACTGACAGAAAGCCATCCTCGGCCGCCACAAGCGAAGCGTGGATCTTCGAAACACTGGGATCGTCGAGTGCAAGATCACTTACGCTCGTCCGCCCGACAGTTCGACGTTCGCCGACACGAAAATGAAGCGTCGTTTGCATTGCGTTTCCGTTGATCTCATATTTCGTAACATACGCATCGCCGTCTGATGCCAATGCCGACTTGCTTAAACTATGCGAAGCCGAAACATTGATCGCGGGACTCGTAATGTTCTGTCCAACGTCATTCTCCTCGTCGACAAATTTATTAAAACTGACGTAAAGTTTTACGCCTTCAATAAAATAATCGGGTTTGATCTCGAGCGAAACAGGTGCTTCTGTGTAGTACAGCGAATCATTGATATGGTCGACGGTGGCTGTGAGCAATTCCGTCTGTAATGTTTCGATCGCATCACCCTCGGCAAATTTATTCCACTGCATTTTTAACTGTATGTTGTGCGGCACAACCTTGCCTTTCCCCGGAACATCCTTGGCTTCGGTATCCAACAGTCTTTTAATACGCTCGACCAGTTCGCTTGCCGCCAGGCTGCTTGACGGTATCCATCTGCGCCCTGTCAAGCGGTCAAATGAATCACCAATTTTTGTTAATGCTCCGCGCAACAGCCAATCGGCGGACAATTTACTTTTTGGTGCAGGTGTTTGTTCAGACATTGAATTGAGCGAAGTGAACCGACACAGTTGCGAGATCTGCTGTAATTCTAATCAAATTAGGCCTCAAAGAAAAGTATTTGAAATTCTTGCTTTCTGCGGTTCAACAATGTAAAATACTTTTGGAAGTTATTAAACATTCCACCTTTCATTTCTATAACGAGCCCACTATTCAAAGTTACTGTCCAGAAAGCGGCTCAACCAACTCAGCAGGAAAACGTATGAAAATGAGACGTCGATCAGTAAGTAGCGCCGAAACGGGAGCGTCGGTCGTCGAGATCGTGGTCGCCCTCGTGATAATCGGGGTTCTGGCTGCCATTTCATTGCCTTACATAGCAAATTACAAAAAGTACTACAAATCTGAAGATCAGGCGTTAAAGATCATCGATATCATGCGCGAGGCGAGCCAGCTGGCATTGGCTCAGCGGCGTACGATACGGTTTGAGATCGACCTGACTGACAATGCGGTGCTTCTGATCGATCAGAATGGCAGCGCAGCAGGCTCGTTAATTAAAAAGGTTCCGCTTGAGGCTACCAAAGATATTCGTATTGACACGATCCCCACAGGGGTGACGAAGCCGAACCCGCCGAATTACAACGACATAGCGTTTGCTACGGATACCATTGGGCATCTTGTCGGTTCGACGACGGTCACTGGTCATAACGTTTGGGCAGCACGATTTCAGCGGGACGGTTCGGTTGTAAACACGACCGCTACGCCGACGCCTATAAGTGTAAACATTTACATTTTTCCGCCGGTGTCAGCCGGAAGTACTACACCTAGAAACAAGAACGAGGTGAGGGCGATCACAATGTTTGGCGGAAGCGGAGCGATCCGCTATTGGAAATATGTCGACACGGCTTTTGTAGCTGATATTTAGTAGAGGGATGAAAAAAATATGAGACCCAGATCAGAAGCGGGATTTTCGTATATCGATGTAATGATAGCTCTTGTCATCCTCATGGTTGGCATTTTGGCTTTATTATCGGGCATTTCGGGATCTGTTCTTCAGACTCGCGGACAGGAGCAGCAATTGCTGGCGAAGCAGTATGCGACATCGGCAATGGAATCTATCATGTCCGTTAAAGAAACCGATCCAGCGCGCCTTGGTTGGAACGCGATCGGCAATGTCGGCAGCAACCCAATAAATGGCGTGCCGCAGGGAATATTTGTTACCGGAAATCAAGACGTAGAGACCGAGGCAGGGCCGGACGAAGTTATAGGCACCGCGGATGACACCGGAACAGTCGTTCCGGGCTTGCAGCGCCAGATAGTGATCACAGACATATGTGACCCCGATAGGCCGTCACCGATCTGTACGCCGCCGGGAACATTGGCCACGAGAATAAGGTCGGTCGTTGTCACCGTTACCTACAATGTCGGAGCGATACAGCGGCAGGAAGTCCTGACGACGGTCCTGACCAACTACGAAGTTAACTAAAGGGGACATATGAAATATTCACCTACTACTTTCAATTCAGACGACGTCCCAACAACAGATAACCGCGAAGGCGGATTTTCGATCTTGGAACTCATGGTTGCAATGACGATCTTTATGGTCGTAACAGGCTCTATCTGGGGCGTTTTGCGTGTAGCACAGCAAAGCCGTTCGGTTACAAATCAGCAGGTGCAATTGGCTAAGAACGTGCGAATGGCCCTAAATGTGCTCGGCCGTGACACGTATAACGCCGGTTTCGGCTATCCGCTGAGGAATACCGTCGTACTGCCCGACAACCGCATCTCTACGCGTCTTGGCATTCCAAATGACTTCGACACTACGCGTGATACGGTGCCGCCCATCATTGCCGGAAACGACCTCAACGTTGACAACTTCAACACCATCGCCAATACGAGGACCGATCAAGTCACGTATCTCTTCAAGGATTCGACGTTCAATCCGGTCGGCAGCGGCAGCGACCTGGTTTCGACGCCGGTCAACATCAACGCACCAACAACGACCACCGGCGGGATTGATGAGATCGTGCCGCTCTCCGGCAGCAATGCTGTCTGTCGCGTTAACGATCTTTATTTGATCACAGGTAACACCGGATCTACGTTGGGAGTTTCGACTGCACTTAATGGAACGACGGCAGTCCAATTCTCAAATGGCGACGTGCTTGGTTTTAACCAAACAGGGACGAGCGGGCCGCTGCGTGCGATCACGCTGCCGGCCAGCATGATACGCGTCAAGATGGTGACATATTTCGTGACGTCTGACGGCACGTTGACGCGAAGGGAATTTGTCAATGTTCCGGCGGTCACACCCGCCGTTGCGTTTGCCGATGAGCCGCTGGTTTACAATGTCGATAATTTTCAGGTCAAGTACATCATGGACGACGGAACGGTATCTGATAATCCGAGCGCGGGCCCCGACGGTATCGCCGGCAACGCGGACGATACGCAGGCAAGATTGGCAGCGGTTCGTCAGCTTCGTTTTACGGTCAGCGTCAGATCGACTGAGCTCATTAAATCGGCCGACGCCAACGGCACTTACCAGCCGTACCGCGAGAGCATGACCGCGACCTTCAGCACACGAAATTTGGGCTACGATGTTAATTGAAAATATGGACGGGCAAGTTAAGATGAAGAAAATAGAAATTGAGCAAAAAGGGTTATTGGGTAACGCGAACAGGGAGAACGAAAAAGGTTCTGCCATTGTTATCGCATTGTTTGTTCTGGTTCTCATCAGCGTGTTCGTTGCATTGGCACTGTCACGGTCCTCGGCTGAAGCTGCGGCCGTAGGTAACGAGACGAAAGAGGGCCGATCATTTTACGCGGCGCAGGGAAGCCTTGAAATGATGACCCGAAACTTCAATAAGAAGTTCGAGGTAAATCTACGACCGACGACCGTTGATTTCGACGATGTTCGCAATGCAACAGTTCCCGGGCTTTCTGCGGGCTCCGGCACCGGCATCTTTAACTTCAATCAGGAAGTTCTCCAGACATCAAACAACGCGCCTGTGGTTCTCAACGGCGGACCGTTCAGCGGCCTCTATGCAAAACGCGATACATGGCGGCTCAGAACGACCGCAACCGACAATGTAGGCGATCAGGTCCAGCTCACACGAAACATCCTGAACAATCTAGTTCCTATTTTTCAATTCGGCATCTTTTACGACGACGATCTTGAATTTCACCCCGGGCCGCGATTTGATTTTGGCGGGCGTGTTCATTCCAATGGATCACTCTTCATGCAGGCGAATACAGGTTTGTATTTTTCGTCAAAGGTCTCTGCCGCAAATTTTATCTATACCGATACATCGAAGAACGGCAGCCCATGGACGAACTGGGATGACAACGTATACGTAAAAAATGCTTCGGGCACATACGTCCAGCTTCAATACAACATGGGCAGCGTGTTGGCATCGCCCGTAAACGGCGCACCGGTCTCAACCAATCCGGCGCCTGCGATCCCGTTGCCGACGGCATACAACTCTGCGACCTGGACAGCAAATAAGGCACTATTCGACGGCAACCTTGACGCCAATGTTCGCGAACTTAAGCTGCCGCTGAAACTCAACAGTGACAATACAAATCAAAATCTCGACCTTATTGAAGTGGTCAAACGGGGCAAGCGGGTCGGCGACTTGTGGAATGCTGCCCCATCCGGAACCCCAAATATCATTGCTGTCACCACTGCGACGTCGGATGATGCCATCACAGCCGCTGAGCGTTATTACAACAAGACCGGCATTCGTGTCTCGTTGGCTGATTCAAAGGCGAAACTGCCGGGATGTGCGACCAGTTCCGCCACAGCGGTGACGACCCCTTGCGGTATTCGTCTCGATGGTGAATCAACAGGTCAGGTCGATACTGCTATTCCGGCAGGTACACCGCTCGGCTACCAGCCGACACCGATGGTTGCTGCGAGTCCCAATCCGAGTCCCTATCAGGCTACCAAGATAAACGGAAGGAGATTTTCGACAGGCAACAAGCAAACCTGGATCAAGGTCGAAACGGTCATATACAATCCTACTACCGAAGCTTACGATACGATGGATATCACCCAGGATATCCTTAGTCTTGGTGTAACCGACGCGCCGCCGAACAATAGTAACTTTTCGATAGCTGATCCAAATTATAATACCCGTGGTATCGACAGTCGCTCCATCATTGAACTGCAGAGGTATGTGATACCCGGAATGAATATCAATGGCGCTGGAACATATATGTCCTACGTGAGTGCTTCGCCAAGTGCATCACCCTCCCCTTACAGCTATGTGATGCCGAAGGCGATCAGAACTCCGACCGCATCTGCAACGCCTGACAGTTGCAGCAGGGCTACGTCGCCTATGCCTACGCCACCCGCGACGCCCCCTTCCGGCGGCTATGATACCGGTAGCATACCATCGGCAACCCCTTTTTTCCCTGGCGGATTTACAGGTGACGAAGTCGCGTCGATGCGGAATGCCACGATAAGGGGTTACACCGCGGGAATACCATGTGTTGTTCCGTTCCCGATCAACATCTTCGATACCCGCGAAGGCCTTTACAACGACACATCTACGGTTTTCAATCCCCTGACGACCTACGGTACAAATGTTCCGTGGGCCGGGGTAATGAGTATGGTTGACATCAACGTAGGAAATCTTAGAAGGTTTCTAAACGGGGATTGGGATAACAACATGCCCACAAATACGCCGTACTATCTCGCAACCGGCCACGTGCTTCGCGGAAACGACATTCCGCAGCCCACTAATACATCGCCAAAGGCGGGCGGTTGGGTCGTTTATGTTTCGGACCGCCGGGGCGACTACGATTTTGACGGCGAATACGATATGGAAGATGTTTACGGGAACAATGATGGGATACTGCAGCTCGGGGAGGATCTCAACAGAAATAATACGCTCCAGGCAGATTACACTAACGAAGCTCCTCGATATACCGGAACCAATAGCAATATTTCGCCGGATATCGCGGCCGTCTTCGATCATAAATACTACCGCCGCGGTGTCCGTTTGGTAAATGGTCAGACGATCCCGGGAATCTACGATACTACGACACCTGCAAATTCAAAGGGATTTACGGTTGCGTCCGAAAACGGTGTTTACGTTTTGGGAAATTATAATGCTACAGGCATTTCTTCTGTCGGAAATCCCACGGCATACTCCGATTATATTCCGGCGCCGTCGAGTTCAGGGGACATTGCTGCATCAATAGCCGCTGACGCAATAACCGTTCTTTCAAATAACTGGGTAGACTCGCAGAGTTTCAGTTTTCCATTCACACTCAGTGCAACCGATCGGAACGCAACTGAGACAACCATACGGTTCGCGATGCTTTCGGGCGACACTCTGACTTCCCTAAACGCCTCGCCAAATCAAGGCGGCGGCGACCTCAGGATGAATGGCGGTGTGCACAATTTCAAGAGGTTCCTCGAAGACTGGGGCGGCGTTCGCCTGAACTACAGCGGATCGCTCATCAACCTCTTTAACTCGCATAATAACAACGGCACATTCAAATGCTGTAACAATGTTTACAGTCCGCCGGATCGTAACTGGGTCTTTGACGCGACGTTCCTGGATATGAACCGACTGCCGCCCGGCACGCCTTATTTCCAGTACATTCAAACGACAGGGTTCCAGCGAACTAACGATTAATTGTCATCAGCCGTCTGTTCCCACAGACATACATTTGTCCATTACAAAAGGCCGCTTGCTCACGCATGCGGCCTTTTTTTGATTCGCTCCATATCCCTGTTCATGCCCGCGTTCCTTTGGAACATTGCATTTATGCTATCGTATTGAAATAAAGGATGATCGTGTGCCTTTGAGCCGTCCTTTGATCAATGAAAGAGCTTGTCCTGAATAATTCGCGTCTCGATAAGAGATATGACATTCGCGAGCGGCTTGGGAGAGGCAGCTACGCCGAAATTTATCTCGCCAACGACATTTTTGCGTCCGCCCAGTCGCCGCACAAGCTAGTCGTAATAAAAGCCCTCAACGTCTTTCTTCAGGACGATCTGGACGACGCCTTGGAACGCACCCTTGTCGAAAATTTTCAGAATGAAGCTATAGCTCTTGATCGAGTTCGACATCCCAACATTATCAATCGTCTTGGCCACGGAACTGCACGCGATCTAAATGGAGCGGTCTTTCATTATCTTGTGCTCGAATACCTTCCGGGAGGCGATCTGCAGAACCTGGTGCGAAAAGGAGATGTGCCGCTCAAACAGGTGCTTGACTATGTCGAGCAGGTTTGCGCGGGCCTTGGCCACGCTCATCGTCATTCAATAATCCATCGAGACATCAAGCCGCAGAATTTGCTTTTGACCCAAGATCGTTCGACCGTGAAGATCGCGGATTTTGGTGTCGCCCGCGTAAACACCGCAGATTCACCGATAACACGTGTCGGGACAAATGTTTATGCACCACCCGAACACAGTCCTATGTTTGCGGGGCAAACGGGTACGCTTACCTATACACAACTCACGCCTGCGGCAGACATATATTCGCTGGCAAAGTCGATCTATACGCTTGTCGGCGGCGAGGCTCCTCGGGTGTTTGCGAACGAGACGCTTACGGCTTTGCCGGAGTCGGTTATTGGCGAGGAATGGGCAGATGAATTGCTGCGAGTTTTACAAAGGGCGACGCAGCGTGATCCGCGTGAACGCTATCAGAATGTCGAGGAGTTTTGGGATGCACTTACAGTTGTTCGTGAGATCGCCGAAACTGGTGAAGCGAGTACGCTTGTCCGAAGACGTTCGATCCCACAGGCGCATGTCTCGCGCGGCTATACGCCGTTCGCTCCTGCGCAGCCGCAGTTCGAAGCGGTTGTGTCAGAAGCACCTGCGTCAGAAGGCGGCATATCCGCTGTCGCGAATGCGGCATCGAAAATTTCAAATCAGCGTGAACCACAGGTAACCGTCGTTTCGTCTGCTAACGCAGACGGTTATGACAAGAACGAACGCCGTACTCGCAAAAAACGTGGTCGCCTTAGAAGGCTCGCGGTCTTTGCAGTTTTTCTTGTGACTTTCACGGGGATTCTCTACGGCACCGCAAGCTATATGCGTGGACGTGTGATCTTGCCGGAGATACGTAATCCGTTTGCCGCACAGACCGCTGTCGCGAGCACCGATATTTATTTGCGGTCCGCGCCGAATACCGACAATGATCCGATCGGCCTCGTGACCAAAAATTCAAAGGTTCGTATTGTAAATTTGCAGAATAACTGGTATCAAGTTGATGTGGTTGCGCAGGGCCGGGTGCAGGCATTTCAGGCGAATGCAACTCGCGGATGGCTCAACGGCAAATATCTCGAGATTGACGGCAATTAACGACGAATAAGGAACTTCAAATTGAGCGTATTAGATAAAGTAAGGCAATGGATCGACGGCGACAGCGCCGAACGTGTGCTCGAGCAGGCTGCTCGTGATGCACAGATCAAACCGCGCAGCAAGGCCGAAGAATTCATCGTCAAGATCGCCCGTGCGGTCGAAGCTGTAATGCAGGCCGAGATGGTTCCGCTGCCGCAGGGAACAACGATCATCCCAAGCGAATACGCCATCTTCCTCAGCGAAGAAGATGATAAAGAATGGCGCGGCGTAAAGCGAAAGGGCTTGGAGCAGGGGCTGTATCACATTCTTGCAGAGCGTGCGAAAGAGATCGCCGGAAGGAAAAAATTAGATACAAAATCCTTCACTCTCGAATTGCGGATCGACGGAACACTTGAGAAAGGAGATGTTCGTGTGCAGCACAGCTGGGAAGATTCGACAGGGAATAAGACTGGCGTTCTTCCGCGAGTGAAAATGCCACCTGATGCTTTCGCTCCGCCTCCGGTAAAAAAAGCACCGCCGACCGATCCAAACCTTAGAGCACGCACGGAACGTTCAATAGATCTCCAGCCGCCGCACATTCAGCAGGCAGAACCGCTTCCGCCTGAGGAGGTTGACGAAATGACCGCCGTCAAATCCCGCTTGACAGAGCTTTACCGGCTTGAAGTTTGGCAGCACAACGTTCGGCAAAATGTCATTCCGATCTATCAGCGAGAAATAGTCATCGGCCGCGGCTCAAAGAGCAAGCCAGTCGATATTCCTCTTTCCGGCGATGTTGAGATCAGCCGGCGACATTTGACGCTGATAACCGATGGAGCAGGGAATTTCTGGGCGGTGAACGAAGGAAAGAACGCAACCGAATTGAATAACTTTGAACTGCCGTCCGGCCAACGAGTTCCCGTGCAGGTCGGCACACCGATCAGCATTTGCAGCTATATGCTGCGAATCCAACGCTAGCCATGATCGAGAGGGAACTTCCGTCGTTCGATCATTTCGGTTATTTCCGCCACACTCTTTTCTGATTCTTGTTTGATATCGTCAGGATAATTGTATTTGAGTGAATTGAGCTCAAAATCGTCGCGGTCGACTACTTCAAAACTGAAGTCCGGCCAAACAAGGATGTCGATATCCAGATCGACATAATCAAGCACACCATTTTCAAATGTCGGCGGCATCGCTACGTTGCAGTAGTAATTTCTAAGAGTTCCTTCAGGTTCGTGGAAACGAAAGATGTTATACCAACGGTCGAGCCAGAAGTATTCGTGTGAGGTTGTGCCGCTCTTTATCTGCCCAAGTCCGGGATGTTCGACGTCGCGGTCGAATTTGCCGACAAGCACGATCAGCGGATCATTCTGCTCGATCAATGTACATTGCCAACTCCGCCTGATCGCATGATCGTATTTGCGTGAATTAACAGTAACCTTTTGGCTCTGCATCTATTTATCGTCGTTCATGCGAACGACCATAACGGAACATGGAGCGTGATGAACGACCGAATTCGAGACCGAACCGAGCAACAGCCTCTCCCAGCTTTTGTATCCGTGCGAACCCATGACTATAAGTTCGGCATGTGTCTCTTCGGCGGTCTCGACGATACGGCTTTCGGGTGAACCGAAAAGGACTTCTGTCGTTACCGTCACGCGTTTTGAACCCAAGATAGCTTTCGCGCGGTCAGCCGCTTGGCCCAATATCTTTAGGGCGTTTTCCTTGGCGATCTTTTCGAGTTCGGTCGTGTCGGGCAGGTAGCCTCCATAAACATCGACCGCGAGCGGTACTGCCAGATCAACAACGCTGACGATCTTAACTTCATCACCATCTCCGATGTTTATCTTATTTAGCATCTCGGCCGCTGCATCGCTGTATTTTGTGCCGTCAGTTGCAAGAATGATCTTCACCTTAGTACCTCCTAATATCTCGAAAATTACCGGCTAAGAAAGACTTAATAAAAACAATATTACGTATCGTCTGCATAACTTGTCAGATATCTTCGTCGGACGCGTCGTCGCAGCCAGTGTAGGTGTTGCGGAGCTTGCCGAGAAGGTCAAACATTACAAGGCGCTCTGTTTCTGTTAGGCCCGAGAGGCAGCTTTCTTCGAGTTCGAGCCACTGCGTTTCGATCTTTTCTCGAAAATCCAGTCCTTTTTTTGTTATGAATACTCGCGTCGAACGCCCATCGTCTTCTATCCTGGAACGCGTTACGAGGTTGATCTCGATCAGCCCTTTTATCATTTTGTGGACCGTCGGGGCAGAGAGGTTAAGCCGCTTGGCAAGGTCGATCTGACGCAGGCCGTCCTTTTTCCATAGCTCAAGAAGTACAAAGACCTGTCCGCCGTGAAGTCCGATCGAGCCCATATGGCGTTCGAGTGAATTCCGAAACGCCGTCGTGACCTTGGCCAGTAAGAAACTAACCGTGTCTTCAAACGTGATGCGTGTTGCCATGGTTGCTTTAGTGGTCATGATCTTTACTCTTGATGGACTTCGCGGTCGGCTTTGCAAATTCTCATTTTAATACAACTTTAACACAGAGGCCTCAAAGGGAAACATGGAACTCGCGAAGCTCAATGTCAAAAAATTTTAGAAGGGAATTGCATGCCTACTTTAAGTTTTATGCAGTCCCGTTAGCCGCCTAATTAGAATTAGTTAGCCAGCTGTTAATGTATGATTAGCAAGCTAAGTATAGTTTATTAGCAGGCTAATTATTAAAAGTTAGCACGGTATGCTTTAATTTAGAAGTGGGCTAAGATTAATTTATGGAAAACGCCGAAATATTGAAAAATGCACGCAATCTGCTGCTTAAACTTCACAAATCGATGCTCGATCTTGAACGCGAAATGTACGAGGGTATTCACGGCAAGCTTAATGCAACTGAGTTTCTTAATCTCCTGCTTGAAGATGAGGACTTTTCATGGCTGCGTCAGTTCTCGATGCTGATCGTCGAGATCGACGAGATGTTCGACCTTAAGGATGGCACGACCGTTGAGATGATCGACGTCAATCTTAAGAAGGTCAGGGAATTAGTAGAGATGAAGGAAGATGACGAGTATTTTAAGGCAAAATATCAGTTTGCACTCCAACGCGATGCGAACGCCGCCGGCCTCCAGAGTCAGTTAAAAGCGCTTTTTGCAGAAAGACACGTCTGATAATGCGTGTTCCACCTTGTTCCATTTGTTCCACTTGGTTGGAACGGAACAAAAACCGTTTCCTTATTTCCTTCCGCTTTTCTTCCAATCAGACAAAAATCCTTCCAAACCTTTATCTGTTAAAGGATGCTTGACCAACTGCTGAATGACCTTAAAAGGGATCGTAGCAACATCAGCTCCTACTAGTGCGCAGTCGACGATGTGCATGGGATGGCGGATTGAGGCAGCCAGAACCTCGGTCTCGAATCCATAGTTACCGTAGATCTGGACAATGTCGCGGATGAGCTGCATTCCCTCGGTCGCTACGTCGTCAAGGCGTCCAATAAAAGGCGAAATGTATGTAGCTCCGGCTTTGGCCGCGAGCAACGCCTGAGCGGCTGAGAAACAGAGCGTGACGTTGACCTTGGTGCCCTCGGCTCGGAATGTGCGGCAAGCCTTTAGGCCATCGAGTGTGAGCGGAACTTTTATCACGACATTCGGAGCGACCTTGGCAAGTTCCCGACCTTCTTTGAGCATCCCTTCGGTGTCGAGAGCGGTCACCTCGGCGGAAATATCACCTTTGACTATTGCGCAGATCTTGGCGAGGTGTTCTTTGAAATCAACGTTGCCTTCCTTGGCAACGAGGCTCGGATTTGTGGTCACGCCGTCGATCAAGCCAAGCTCATTCGCTTCTCTGATCTCGTCCAAATTTGCTGTGTCGATAAAAAATTTCATAATTCCGTAACCCTGTTCGTAAGAACTCCAATTCCTTCAATTTCAACTTCGCAGACATCGCCGTCTTCCATCTTCGAAACGCCCGAAGGCGTGCCGGTCGCGATCACGTCGCCTGTGTTCAATGTCATCTGTCTTGAAATGTATCGTATCAGAAAATCGACAGGGAAAGCCATTTGCGACGTGCGGCCTGATTGCTTTACAACGCCGTTGACGCGTGTTTCGACGCGGATGTCCGAAACGTCTAGCTCAGTTACAATATGCGGCCCTATGGGACAGAACGTGTCAAAAGACTTCGCGCGAGTAAACTGGCCGTCCTTTCGCTGCAGATCGCGGGCCGTAACGTCATTCAGGCAAGTGAAACCGCGCACATATTCGCGCCAGTTGTCAGTGTCAGTTAAGTTCTTGCAAATCTTAGAGATAACGACTGCGAGTTCGCCTTCATGCTCAACTTGCTGTGACTGCGGCGGGATGACGATGGCTTCGCCGCTGCGAATGAATGCAGACGGCGCTTTGAGAAAAAGCAGTGGCTCCTTTGGCACTTCGTTCCCAAGTTCGGCAGCGTGCTCGGCATAATTACGGCCAACGCAGACGATCTTTGACGGGGCAAAATCATTGTCGATATCAATTATTGCCATGAGTTGTTACGGTACGATCTCGGAAACGATCTCGGACGCTTCGCTGAGGTTGCCGAATTTGTCGGTTGCGGTCAGGTAGTAAAAGTACGTTTTGCCGGATTCAACTTTTGCGTCCTGGAAAGTGTTAGTTTTCAGGAGATCAGGCGTTAGTAAAGTCCACTTATCCTTTGGCAGGTCCGAGTCCTCCGAGCGATAGATCTTGTATCCGACGACATCCTTTTCTATATTTACGGCCCAGAAGATCGAGATAGTTGTCGGTGCGGCAGCGACAGTAATTGAAGCAGGAGCAGTCGGAGCGAATGTATCAACGGCTTTGAACTTAACTATGTTTGATTCCGAGCTCTCTACCGGCTCGGCTTGTGTCCCTACGGAAACCGCTCGCACGAAATAATAATAGTCTTTGCCAAACTCAAAAAACTCATCGTTGAAACCGGCCGCCGCAACAGGCGTCTTGTTGAGCAATTTCCCAGGTTCCTTTTGCGAAGTAGAACGATATACGTTATAGCCGAGAATGCTCGGCGGTGTCGATCCATCGATGTTCCCGGGCGAGGGAAGCCACTTCAAACGGATCGCTTCCTGTGAAGCTTCGGCTGCAAGTGCAGCCGGATTCGCAGCGACCTTTGACGTTGGTTCGATAAGCAAGGAATTAGAAAACCCGGCCTTTTGCCCCGACGCATTTACAAATCGAATTGCGTAACGCAGACGCGCAGCCTGGCCGACAAATTCTAGCGTGTCCTTGTAGCTAAGCGTCCTAGCTCCAAAATCAGCGTCGGTTATTACGAGAGCGGCGATCAATGTACTGCGGTTGGCAAATTCCTCTTCCGATAATTGCAATGGTGCATTCAGCGGCTCGGCAAGGCGATAAATATCTGCCCGGCTGATATTTGTAACATTGCCTTTCGCCGCATTACGGGCAGGCATTTTCCAAGACAGAACGATCTGATTCCCGCGTTGAAATCCTGAAACATCAACGCGCTGTAACACCCTTTCTTTTGGCGGCACCGGAAGTCCACGCTTGCCGCAGCCGTAAAATACTAGAATAGAACCGCAGAGACATAGAGACGCAGAGACTGTCTTTAAAAAATTTAGGTTCAGAATTACGATCATGATTTTCTGTCGCTATTTTCTGCGTCTTTGCGTCTCTGCGGTTAGCCGTATCACAAAATATACTGACGCAGATCGCGGTCTTCGATCAGGCCGCTCAGGCGTTCATCGACATATGCGGCGTCGATCTTCTGATCTTTTTGCTCGAGTTCACTGCCGAGAAAACTGATGTCTTCCAGCAGTTTCTCTACCATTGTATGCAATCTTCTCGCACCGATGTTTTCTGTGGATTTGTTGATCTCTTCTGCCATCTCTGCGAGACGGTCGATCGCTTCGTCGGTAAATGTCAGATCGATCCCTTCAGTCTTGAGCAATGCTTGATATTGCTTGATAAGCGAATTTTTGGGCTGAACGAGGATGCGTTTCAGGTCATCAATAGTGAGTGATTCAAGCTCAACACGTATCGGAAAACGCCCTTGCAGCTCCGGAATAAGATCGGACGGTTTTGAAACGTGAAATGCACCGGCGGCGATGAACAGAATGTGATCGGTACTGACCATGCCGTGTTTTGTGTTGACGTTGGTTCCTTCGACGATAGGCAAAAGGTCGCGCTGGACTCCTTCGCGCGAAACGTCGGGGCTCCCTGAGCCGGATTCACGACCGGCGACCTTGTCCAGTTCGTCGAGAAAAATGATGCCGGACGACTGAGCTTTTTCTATCGCCTTGTGCGTGATCTGTTCCATATCGACGAGACTTTCCTGCTCGTCGCGAAGTAAATAAGCGCGGGCTTCAGCGATGGTCAGTTTTCGCGTAACGGTCTTTGACGGGAACATATTGCCCATCATGTCGCGCAGGTTGACGCCCATTTCCTCCATGCCTTGCCCACCAACGAAATCGATCGTCGCACCTCCGCGATCTTGTGTTTCAATATCAACAAGTCGCTCGTCAAGATCACCGCGTCGAAGCTGTTCGCGAAGTTTCTCACGAGTGCGTGAGCCGGGCTGCTCAATTTCCGGTTTGGACATTTCACCGTCAACTGTTGGATAAGAAATGTCAGACGGCGGCAGCAGAATATCAAGCAAGCGCTCCTCGACATTTTGCTCGGCACGAGGACGCACATCTTCAAAGGCGGCTTGCTTGCCCATATCGACGGCAACGTCTGCAAGTTCGCGGACCATGCTCTCAACATCGCGTCCTACGTAGCCGACTTCTGTGAATTTTGAGGCTTCGATCTTAATGAAAGGCGAATTTGCGAGCCGAGCAAGACGGCGTGCGATCTCGGTCTTGCCGACGCCGGTCGAGCCGATCATGAGAATGTTTTTAGGTAGAACATCTTCGGCAATATCTGCGGGAAGTTTCTGCCGGCGAATACGATTACGGAGTGCAACTGCAACTGCCTTTTTTGCGGAGTTCTGGCCGACGACGTATTTGTCCAATTCGGCAACGATCTGTCGCGGCGTCAGGTCATCGAGATTTTTCTTTTCAGCAGCGGTCTCACCGCCAAGGTAGATAGCCATTAGATCTCTTCGACGACAATGTCGGAATTTGTATAGATGCAAATATCGGCTGCGATCTGCAGTGCTTCTTCTGCGATCGCTTTTGCGGAGAGCTTTGTGTGCTTCATTAGAGCTCGTGCAGCGGAGAGAGCATACATGCTGCCGGACCCGACGGACAGCAAACCATCGTCAGACGAGATCACATCGCCTTTTCCGGAAATGAGAAAGGCATCCTTGCCGTCGGCGACGATCAAAAGAGCTTCGAGATTTCGCAGGTATTTGTCAGTTCGCCAGTCTTTGCTAAGTTCGATGGCCGCACGTTCAAGCTGGCCCTGAAACTGTTCGAGCTTCGTCTCAAAGCGCGTCAGAAGTGAAAATGCGTCTGCAGTCGATCCCGCAAAACCCGCAAGTATCTTGCCGTTAGAAATGCGGCGCACTTTGCGAGCGTTGCCTTTTATGACAGTTTCACCGAGCGTTACCTGTCCGTCGCCAGCCATTGCCGTCTGGCCGTCGCGGTGGACGAGCAAAACGGTTGTCGAACGGATCTTCGCTTTGTTTTCGCGTTGATGCATAAAAACTCAATCATAAGGCTTTAATTTCAAATGCTCAAATTGACATAGGTAGCCGATTGATTGAACATAAAATACTTATGGCAAGGCGTCCGCGAATAGGCATTACAATGCGTTTGGAGTTGGAAACTCGGCGCTTTTACCTTGGTCGTGATTACAGCGAGGCTATTGAGGCTTGCGGCGGTGTGCCGGTGCACCTGAGCCTGATTCCCAAACCTGAATATATTGTCGAATGTTTGGCCGATCTTGACGGCGTGCTGTTGCCGGGCAGCAACACTGATGTCGATCCGCACTATTACGATGAGGAGCCGCATCATAGGCTTGGAACGGTAATTCCGGAAAAAGACGAGACTGACAGACTTGTCCTGCTTGAGGTTGAACGACTCAATTTGCCGCTGTTGGCAATATGTTATGGAATGCAGGCCCTGAATGTCGTTCGCGGCGGTACGCTTGTCCAGGACATCGAATCGCAGATATCGAAAAGCATCAAACATGAACAGGGAAATCCGGTTAACCGTAACTCCCATCGCCTCAAGATCGCAAGCGACAGCATTTTGGCGGAGTTAGATGCAGTAAAGACGGCCAAGGAGTCGATTCGAGTGAATTCGTCACATCATCAGGCGATAAAACGGATCGGCAAGAACCTGAGGGCAGTTGCCTGGGCAAAAGACGGAATCATTGAGTGCGTTCAGGACACTAGAAAGAGCAGATTTGCCCTTGGCGTCCAGTGGCATCCCGAAATGACGGCTGATTTTGACCGTATTTCGCGTGAGATATTTGAATTGTTTGTCGAAAAATGCCGTCTTGGCCGTAAGAATACAGTAACAAACATATCGATCTTGCGTAATAACTGATCGGGGAACGGCTAATGCACATAAAGCATTGGATTAAGTATTTGGACGATCATAAATTGTTTTTTAATCAATAGTTTGCGATGCAATCATTTAAGTGAGCTGTTAAGATAGTAGAGAAATTAGCTGAATGGACAATTCGATATTTATTGGGATCATATCCTGGTTTTTGCCTGGTTCGGGCCACCTTTTGCAGGGGCGCATTAAACGCGGCATCATTGTCGCGGCCGTTGTATGGCTGATGTTTATCATTGCAATTGTCAGCGGCGGAGCTCATTATCCGGGATTTGACTTTAAGGACGGGGCTCTGCTTTACCTACTAAATGTCTTCGCCAGATTCGGGAACGGGCTCGGTGCGGTCGTGAGCTATATCATTGCCGGCACGCCGTCGCCGAACGTTGCGGCGCTGGCGACCTTTGAATACGGCGGCAGATTTCTCGAGGTGGCCGGCTTGCTGAATTATCTGGCGACGCTTGATGCAGTCGATATAGCTTGCGGGAGGAAGAAATGATCCATTTTCTCTATCTTGTTGGATTCGCTCTTTTCGTTTCGGTGGCTTTTGGTATTTTTTCTAATGGCACGAACCGCCAGCGTATCATCTACGGCGCAAAAACATTTGCTGAATTTATTCTTATTAGCCTGGTCCTGGCCTGGATCCTTTACTTTATTCCTTGGTAAAACAATGTCCCTGATCGAGACCGAAAGTCTGGTCATAAAGAGCTACAATCTGGCTGAAGCAGATCGTATCGTTGTCTTTTTGACTCGCGAGCACGGTATGGTTCGCGGCGTAGCAAAGGGAGCAAAGCGACTGAAAAGCAAATTCGGCAGTTCTCTCGAACCTTTCTCGGTGGTCAAACTTGAGTATTTTCAAAAGGACTCTGTCGAACTTGTTTCCATCCAAAAAACCGATCTGATCCAGTCGTATTTTGCTGCTGTGGCAAATCCTGATTTCCTGCAAAAATTTTCTTATCTAGGTGATCTGCTCATTGCGTTTTCGCCGCCGCACGACCCGAATGAAACGCTTTACCGAATGGTGAAAGCCTCGGTCGAAACCGCTGCGGCTGACGCTGACAGCTTGTTGAGCGTGGGCGTTTATTTTGAATTATGGCTGCTGCGTCTTGCCGGATATATGCCGGATTGGAGCAAATGCGACCAGTGTCAAAGGATGTTAGCTGATAGTGAAGAAACTTCCTTTCGTGGGAATTTTCATCCCGTCTGCTTAAATTGCGCAAAGTCGTCGGGAAGATCGCTCAGTGCTTCCAGCCGTGTTATCGCCTTGTCAGCTCGTCGAATTTCGCCGAGTGAGTTTTCAACTTTTACTTCGGATAAAAGTGATGATCTACGCTCTCTTTCAATTCTGTTGAAGCTCATGATATCGCAGTCGCTCGGCAGGGATGTCGTCGGCGAAAGATCGCTGGCGACAAATAAATAAAGTTCGATGAAGGTTTTCGGCAGGCTCATTTCAAAATACCTAGTTCTCGCGGTGCTGCCGTATTTTGTATTTTCGTGGCTGCTGCTGAGCGTGATCTTGTTTGTCCAGCAGGCAAGCCGCTTTTCTGATATTTTCTTTAGCGTCAATATTCCGGCGACACTAATGTGGCAATTGAGCGCGGCACTTGTGCCTAACGTCATCGCATTCACATGTCCGATGGCGATGCTTGTCGGGACCGTGATAGGTCTTGCGAAAATGCAGACCGACAGCGAACTTGTCGCTATCCGAGCGGCCGGAGTCGGCAACCTCCAGATAACAATTCCGATCGCGATACTCGGGATTTTGCTTTCGGTCTTTGCGTTCGTTGTGAATTTAAAGGGCGTGCCGCTTGCTGCGGCTCTTGTTCGCAAAGTCGCTCTCCAGACCGCGATCAAAAAACTCGAATCACCGATCGAGCCTGGCGTCTTCAATAGCGAAGTTGGCGGCTACACGATCTTCGTTCGAGACGGCGATGTTGATACCGGCCGCTGGAATAATATCTTTATATATAAAACCGACAACAATGCCTTAACAATGCGTCTGATAACGTCCAAGCAGGGCCGCATCGACGTGTCGGATCAGAACTCTGAACTGGTGCTTCAGAATGCGATAATCACGACTCTGCCACTTGAACCTGGTGAGGGAAAATACGTTTCGGAAAATCTTGGCGAGGTCAGGCTTGCGATCAAAACTCAACGCAGTGAGTTGATAGAGCGTCTCAGCAGATCAGGCGGTTCTCTCGGCGAACTCGGCCTTACAGAGCTTGCCGATTATGCGTCGAACTCTGAAGGCAAAGATCGCGTCGAGGCGCAGATCCTGTGGCAGCGTCGTATCATTCTGTCGATCACACCGTTCATTTTTAGTTTGCTCGGCACGGGAATGGTATTGCGGTTCAATCGCGGCGGCCGAGGCATGGGAGTATTGCTCGCTCTGTTGGGATTGATCGGCTATTATCTGCTCGCATTTCTTGGCGAACAGCTTGCTCGTACCGGCACGATGAATGTTATTTTCGCAGGCTTGCTGCCTATCGCAGGCAGCCTCATCGCGATCTTGTGGTTCAATTATTCGGGCCGTGTCGGGCTTTGGAATTTGCCGACGGAAAAGATCACAGGCTTCGCAAACAAATTTCGAACGGCACCTGACAAGATGCAGTTTCGGAATCTTTTTGTGGATGTTACGACTGGTATTCGCGACTTTGACATCACGATCAATCTGCTCAAATACTTTCTGCTTTCGTTCGGATTTTTGACGACGGTCTTTGTCATCTTCACCGCGTTCGACCTGTGGAAGTTTGCCGGCACGATCGATGGCGGCATTGTTCTGCTTGCAAAATATTTGTTCTTCCTGATGCCGTTCATATATCTGCAGATCGCTCCGTCGGCTGCGATGATCGGCACGCTTGCAACCTACGTCATTAAATCGCGGCAGAACGAGATCGTCACATGGACGTCGGCAGGGCAGAGCGTCTATCGTTTGCTGGTGCCGTGCTTTGTTGCGACCGCGCTTCTTGGAGCGGTAAATTGGCAAATACAAGAACGCATTTTGCCGGCAGCAAATCAACGCCAGGACGCGACCCGCTCGCTGATCCGCAATTTTGGTAAACCTGAAGACACGGCGGGCAGATACTGGGTCGCTGCCGAGACGCGTATCTATTCCTTCATTTCTGCGTCTGATAACGAATATCGAATGCTTTCAGGAGTGCAAAGGCCAGTCGCGTCTGATAACGAAAGACGAGACCGCCTTTGCCCGTTCACGCCCGCCAAGGATCTCGTCGTTTACGAGTTCAATAAGGGAGCGGAATTGCAAACCGTGTACCGTTCGGAATACGGATGTTGGCGTAATGGAAAGGTCGTTATGGCAGGCGGCGCCGAAAAAATAGGGCTGGCAGCGGGGAAGATCGATACCGAAATTTCTTCGTATCCGGAACTTGCGGAACCCTCAGATCCATTTGCCGAAACAAAAAGGAAGCCAAGTCATCTCAACATCGACGGGATAAAGGAGCAGATCGTCAATAGCGATTCGGATCTAGACAGACGCAATCTCAGTGTCGCGCTCGAAAAGAAATACGCTACGCTATTTCTCCCATTCATCATCGCGCTGTTCACCGCGCCGTTCGCTCTATCACTTAACCGAAAAGGGAAGGCGGTGACCATTGGTTACGCGGTCGGCCTGTGGCTTTTATTCACCGGAACAAGCAGTATCTTCGAGCAATTCGGGCTCAACGGTTTCCTAACGCCAACCTTCGCCATCTGGTCGCCGCTGCTTATCTTCGCGATGTTCGGCGTCTATCTTCTTTCCAAAGTGAGAACGTAATGCTCTACATGGTGATCGAACATTTCAAGAACCGCAACGCCGCTGCCGTTTACAAACGGTTTCATGAAAAGGGAAGAATGATGCCCGACGGCCTGAACTACATCGACAGTTGGGTTGAGCCAGATCAGGGCCGTTGCTTCCAACTGATGGAAACCGACGATCCCGCATTGTTCGATCATTGTTTTGGCTTGCGGCACTGCGAGTGCGCTTTTGGCGAAATGCGAATGTTTCGCAGATCGAGCAGCAAAACTCCGTCAAGATCTATCTTCGGCCGCAGGAATTCGATAGTGTCCGGCGGCCTGATGGTGAACTCTGCAACCAGCCGATATGCTCTGATGATCTTTGCACCGCGCTTCCCGTAACGCCGAGCAGGATATGCGAAACGCTCGCCGGGTTTCGCCGGCTTCAATCCGAGCCTTCTGTTGAACCGGTCAAACATAATGATGTATGCCGCAGGCGAGCCCAATCGCTCATGCGTCACGCCGCTTATTACTATCGAGCCTATCTTGTTCATCGTTGCATAAAGCCCCGACCAATGCGCCGCGACATCTCCTCTGGGAACAATTATCCATTCTGTTTCCACTTTGCTATTTCTCCTGATGCATCAATGTATCATAAACGCAACATGATTCGCAAGCTAGCACGTAAAGGGCCGAGCATCCACAAGGAGTGGATCGCCCTTACTAACGTGCGGGCTTGCGATACGGTAGGCCTGTCCATGATCGCGCCATCGGGTTGAATCAAAATGGAGGGGCACAGTATTCACTAAGCGCTCACTAACGAAAGAACTTGGTTGTTTTGATATCAAAAACTGGCCTTTTGAAACGGTTTTTCAGCAGGGAAGCGATCTCTGATCCTATTCCAGAAATGAGATACAGTCCTAAACAAATAAAAAGGCTCGGCAAATGCCGAGCCTTGTAATTACTGTTGAATGTTACGCCGTTCTGGCACAAAAGACGAGCCAGTGTAGCGGTAGGCCCACAACCGACTAACGTGCGGGGTTCTGCAACTAGGTTCCTGTTTCCCAGCTCGTCATATACTCGAGCATTTCCGGTGTGAGTTCGTCGATGCTGACGCCCATTGCACGAAGCTTGAGGGAAGCGATCTCCTGGTCGACTTCTTTCGGTAGAACGTGAACACCGGCGGCAAGCGTTCCTTTGTGTTTAACAAGAAACTCAGCTGACAGCGCCTGATTGGCAAAAGACATATCCATTACCGAAGCAGGATGGCCTTCGGCGGCGGCCAGATTGATCAGGCGGCCTTCCCCGAGAACGATCACGCTCTTGCCGTCTTTCTTTGAATATTCTTGAACAAACGGGCGGCGAGTATTGACATCGCTCGACATATCGCGAAGAGCGTCGAGATTCAATTCCAGATCGAAGTGTCCGCTGTTGCAGACGATCGCTCCGTCACGCATTTGCTCAAAGT
>CAZGSC010000012.1:0-36032 GCA_964528325.1 uncultured Chloracidobacterium sp.
GCCGGAAAGATGTAATCGAAAAACTGGATCTCACAAACCGGTTTCAGGCCGCGGATCGCCATGCCGACCGCACGGCCTATGATGTTTGCCTCGGCGAGCGGCGAATTGAAAACACGCGCCGAGCCAAATTTGCGTTGGAGATTTGCCGTGACCTTAAAGACGCCGCCTTTGCCTTTGACTGTCTCAAGATACTGCTCACGCGAACAGTCGGCAACGTCCTCGCCAAAGACGACGATGCGCGCATCGCGTTCCATCTCTTCATGCATGCAGCGGTTGATGAGATCGACCATTGTGCCCGCGTTGCCGCTGAGTTCCGCTCCATCTTCTGTATCAAAAAGCTGTCGGTCGGTCGGATCGACGTCCGGCGAAAATACGTTTCTTAAAGCTGTCGGCCCTTCGGGCTGCGGCGTTTCGACCGCGATATCGGCGGCCTTGTTGACCTCGTCATCGACCTCTTTTCGCAGCGCCTCAAGCTGTTCGGACGAAACGATTCCCTCGGTCATCAAGAACTCAGCGTAGGTCTTGATCGGATCGATCGCTGCATCGGCATTCCGCTCTTCGTCGGGGCGATAGAGTTTTTCGTCGTCCGAAAGCGAGTGCGAATATGGCCGAATGACCTTTGCACGGACGAACGCCGGGCCTTTTCGTTCACGGCAATATTCGACTGCACGTTTGAATGTTGCGTAAGACTCAAGCGGATCAGTGCCGTCGCAATTTTGAATATAAAGATCAGGAAAACCGGCAACGAGTTTTGAAACGTCGCCGCCTGCTGTGCCGACCTCTACCGGCGTCGAAATGGCGTAACCATTGTCTTCGACACAGAAGATAACGGGGAGCTTAAGATTGCTGGCGGTGTTGAGAGCTTCCCACCACTCACCCTCGCTGGTCGTGCCGTCGCCGACCGACATGTAAACGACCTCGTCGCCCTTGAAACCTACGACCTTGTCCTGCAGTTCCTTTACAAGCGAAGCTCGATAGCCGGCCTCGGCTGCGCCGACCGAGTGCAGTGCCTGAGTGCCGGTGCATGATGATTGGGACGGTACGTTCAGGTCCTTGTGTCCCCAATGCGAAGGCATCTGACGGCCGTGCGAATTTGGATCGGCCTCGGCACCGACGGCCGAATACAACATCTCAAGCGCTGTCATGCCCAACCCAAGCATCAGGGCACGGTCGCGATAATACGGGAAAAACCAGTCGTAAGCGGGCTTCATCGCGAGAGCTGCGCCTGCAAGTGCTGCTTCGTGGCCCGCGCCAGAGATCTGGAAAAAGATCTTGTTCTGGCCCTTTAGCTGGATCTCTTTATCGTCGATCCGCCGCGACATATACATTGTGCGATATATCCCGACCAGTGTTTCGGTATCGAGTCCATGATACTTTGCGGCGGCGGCGGCCTTGCCGTTCTTTTTCGTTGCTGTCGTCATGAAGGTATTCCTGTTGCGTTAATAGTAAATATTACTAATACGGCAACTTTTTAAGATACCAAATTGGCGAAAAACGGGCAATTTTACCGATCACTGCATTTTTAACACCCACCCTTTCGGATCGATGGCCGGCGGAGCTCCGGTGTAGGTTACCGTGGCTTTGCCGTCTTTCATTTCGATGCGCTGGGGTTTGCCGTTTATGACAACATCGACGGGCATAGGGAAAGATATATTGTTCGGCGTTTCCCATCTTAAAAGCATCGAGCAATTGTTTGTACAGTCGGCTGGAACAGCAGCAACCAGTTTTGGCAACTTCGGCTGGCGCAAGTAAAGTTCGAAGAACCAGTCGAGCTGCATTCCTGAATCCTGTTCGGCGATGGTCAGGAAATCGTCAGTGTTCACCAATCTCTCCTGCCGGCCATCGGTGTAGGTTTCCATCGCTTTTGTTGGATACGCCATGTGGCGAAGGGCTTTGAAAAAGGCTTTGTCGCCGATCAGGTAGCGGAGCGTGTGAAGAATATAGGCACCTTTGCCGTAAATGTCGCCGTCGGATCTTAGGTAGTCGGGTTCGGCCATGTAAACCTGATAAGCGATCTTGGGTTCACGCGGAGCAACGGGTTGCATGTTTCTGAAGTTCTTTGCCCGCCCTGACATCGCCGTTAAATAGGCTTCCTGGCCATGCAAATATTCTTTATAGAGCGTATCCATGTAGGACTGAAAGCCTTCGTGGATCCAAAAATCGCGCCAGTCACTCGCCGTAACGAGATTTGCCCAATATTCGTGGCCAAATTCGTGCAGCAGCAACCAATCGGTGCCGTCAGGGTCATATTTGAACTGATTGCCGTACGCGATGTTGGTCGAGTGTTCCATGCCTAAATGCGGAGTTTCGACGATGCCGACCTTTTGCGAGCGAAACGGATAAGGGCCGAGATATTTCTCATAAAACGCTAGATACTTTTTTTGTTCGGCTATCAGGCCTGCTCCCTTGGCAAAACTTTCAGGCAACACGTAAAAAACGATCGGCAGCATTACGCCTGAGATCGATCTGTATTTGTCCTCAATGATCTTATATGGCGCTGCGTTAAAAACTATCGAGTAGTTGGCTATCGGATTTGTCATCCGCCAGTTGTAGGTCGATGTGCCATTGGCATTCTTCTTAACCCTCTCCGGTTTGCCCGGCCCCGTGGCAATAAGCGGATCGGGAACCGTGATATGCATCGCCGCCATCGCGGGTTTGTCGGACGGATGATCTTTGCAAGGGAACAGCAGATCGGCGCCGTCGTTCTGCAGTGCGACCGATATCCAGTCCGAGCCGTCAGCCGTTTTTTTCCACATAAATCCGCCGACCCAAGGCGGGTTTGGAGCTACGCGCGGCGTACCAGAGTAAGAAATACTCACCGTGATAACATCATCGACTTGTTTTGTCATCGGATACCAGATCCAAATTTTCCCTTCTCGCCGCTCAAATTTCAGATCTCGTTCCGCCGTATCAAAGCCGTATGGCTCAGAGATCCGCGACACTGTATAAGGCGTATCTAGATCGAGAACGATAACGTTTGTTGGGATGACGATCTTTGCAGCCATTACAGTCTTTCCTGTAATAGATTTGGATCTCGGATCAACATTTAGCGTAATGTCATAGCTATGAACATCAAACACCGCTTGTTCAAACATCAGCGGCCCGCCTGTGTCGGTCGGTCGAACGCCATGCTCGCGTTGGGCAAATAAATTTGCGGCCGTGATAAGAACAAAAATAGTTAAGGTAATTATCTTCTTCATAATTTTTCTATTTTTCAGCAAAGGCAATTATCTGGCCGTCCGGATCAAGATAATATCCTGCCCGATGTCCCCAATCACGCAATTGTAACGGGCTTATCTCTCGTGCCCCGGCAGCGACGGCACGATGAATGTAAGTTGCTGCATCATCAACCAAAAGATAGAGTTCGGCACATTTTTCTTTTGTTTTTTCCTGCGCGATCATAACTCTGCCGTTAAACAACCTTTCTGCAGAAGTTCTCGGCATCAGTCCTAAAACTGCTCCGTCCGATAAGTGAAACTCAGTCATTCCCGGAACGTTCAGGTCGGGTTCGGCGTTCAAGATGCGTGAATAGAATTCAGTGCTTTTGGCCGGGTCTGTAACGAACAAAATTGTGTGCAGCGTTATCATTTATTCTGCAAGATCGAGATCGAGTGTCATTCGATATTCATTTGCCATCGACGGATGGCCATGAGCCAATGACACGTCGATTCCGCGTCTATAAATTTCAATTGCCTTTTCACGGTTACCCGCAAGGGCGTAAGCATTTGCCAAAACTCCATAGGCGTTGCCTTCGTCTTCTGTATTGGCGAGATACTTTTCTAACAACTCAATTACCTCAGCGTGCTGCCCGAGCTTTTCATATTCCTTGGCAAGGCCAAACATGACCATCGTGTTTTCGGGGTCAGCCTCGAGCATTTGGCGAAAGACTTCGATACGATCTTGCATGTGTAAATATTAACGGATAGAAGGCAGAAACACGACGACAGGGAGTGTGCTCATTTGCGAAGTGAGCACATTCCTAGCTATGCCAGTGTCTCCGCCTTTGTTTAGCCAAAAAGTCTCTGCTGCGTCGGAGCTGCTGCCGCAACCTCAACTTCAACCTTTTCTCTTTGATTGAAGCCTAATCGCCTTACGTGGAATTCAAATAATTTTGTTGTGACTTCCCACTGCTCGGTTTTTCCGACGCTACGTTCCTTATACGTTTTATGACGAAGTGTGCCGCCGCGTTCGCGCATAATGGTATTTGTGATCTTTACAACTCTGGTCGGAGATAATCGTTCGTGCATTTTTTTTACAAAATATTCTTCAATAGAATCGGTGTCGAGATGCAGCATCGACATAAACGCACGTGTAGCACCTGCGTCTTTGGCTCGTTCGAGCAGGCCGGGAATGTCCGATTCGTTGTAACCGGGAATTACCGGCGCAACGCCGATGCCTACCGGAATGCCTGCTTCCGCTAATTGCTGCATTGCCCGAAATCTGGCTTCGGGTACAGGCGTGTATGGCTCAAAAGGGTTTGATTTTTCTTTGGTAAGAAACGGCAGTGAGAAAAACACGGTGACTTTTTTTAGCTTCTTGAGAATATCTATATCACGCGTGACGAGCGGCGATTTTGTAATTACACCAACAGCAATCTGAAAATCAACACATACCTCAAGACATTTTCGGGTCAATTCATAGTTGGCCTCGAGCGGCAGATAAGGATCAGTCGCAAATGAAAAATCGAGATGCGGCATCTTGTCGCGTGTTTTTTTGAGTTCTTGTCTTAATAAATGCGGCGCGTTCGGCTTGACGACGATCTTAGTTTCAAAATCTGTCCCGGCTCCATAGCCTAGATACTCGTGATACTGCCTGGCAAAACAATATGTGCAGCCGTGGACGCATCCGCGATAACAATTAACCGTGTAACGCCAACCGCCTTCCCAATCTGATGAGAATGCTTTTGTGATCACTTTTCTTGTGGCAGTTTCTTCAAAGATCTCAAGTTTGGTCGGCGGAGGCTCGCCAACGTACTCAGCGGAGTATTTATTGTAGGGGTTTGGCGGGTTTTTGATGTATCTCACAAATGCAACATTAATGCATCTATAGAAACAAATCAAGATGAGCCACAGAGTTCACATAGAGAATGAGAAAAAACTTTTTATTCTCAGTGTGCTCTGTGACCTCTGTGGCTAGATTTCCTTTTGCATCAAGAGATCGGTCTGCGGATCGGAGCCAAGCTGAAATGTGTGGTTGCCGACTACGCGGAAGCCGTTCTTTTCGTAAAAACGCTGAGCACGTGGATTGTATTCCCAGACACCAAGCCACATTACATCGTGGCCGTCATTTTTAGCACGCTCAAAACAAGCATCCATTAGATTCTGCCCGACGCCTTTGCCAAGGTATTCCTGATGTGAATAAAGCCTGTTAAGTTCGATAGGCCTCGCCGCGGTGATGCCGGGTTCAATGTTTTCAACAACAAGCTTGGCATAGCCAGCAGGATTACTGTCTATTTCTGCGATAAGAAATATTGATTTTGGATCGGCTAATTCTATTGCTATCTGTTCACCGCTGAAAGCCTGCCGCATGTAATGTGCAAGATCGTCGGGAGCGTTTTTGGGGTGATGTGCAAAGGCATCCCAAAATGTCGTGTATGACAGATCGGTCAGCAGTTTTGCGTCATCCGGTGTAGCTTGGCGAATTGAGATATCGGACATAACTCACGGAAGATTACTTTCCGCTCATGATCAATTTTGCGATCGTCTGCAGCTGCATATTCGACGTGCCCTCATAAATCGCGCCGATCTTGCTGTCGCGCCAGAATTTCTCTACAGGATAATCTTTAACGTAGCCGTAGCCGCCGTAGAGCTCGATGGCTTTGGATGAAACTCTTTCTGCACAGCGGGATGAAAAGAGTTTGGCGATCGCCGCCTCTTTAAGAAACGACTTACCCGCGTCCTTGAGCCTGGCGGCGTTATAAACCAGTAGGCGTGTAGCTTCTATCTCGACAGCCATCTCGGCAAGCTGAAACTGCACAGCCTGAAAGTTATTGATCGGTTGGCCGAATTGCTCGCGCTCTTTTGTATAGCTAAGAGCACATTCGTAAGCGCCTTGTGCAATGCCGAGCATCTGCGCGCCGATTCCGATGCGGCCTTCGTTGAGCGTTTCGATGGAGACTTTGTAACCTTTGCCAACTTCGCCAAGGACATTTTCTTTTGGCACTTTGCAGTTGTCGAGAATAAGCTCAGTCGTTGACGAAGCTCGTATACCGAGTTTGTCTTCCTTCTTGCCGACAGTAAAACCTTCAACGTTTTTTTCGACAATAAATGCGGTGATACCTTTGTAACCAGCATCAAGATCGACCGTCGCAAAGAGCACAAAGATCTCTGCTTCATTGCCATTCGTTATCCAGAGTTTTTGGCCTGTCAGCTCGAAATGATCACCCTTGTCGATGGCTCGTGTTTTCAGAGCAAAAGCATCCGAGCCCGAGGAGGCTTCAGACAATGCATATGCGCCGACTTTGCCCGTAGCAAGCTGCGGCATGTATTTTTTCTTTTGCTCGTCGTTTGCCCAACGCATAAAAGCATTGGTCACAAGTGTGTTGTGAACATCGACAAAGACCGAAACAGAAGCATCAACACGAGCAAGTTCCTCGATAGCTAAAATTGCGTTAAAGATCGTCGAGCCGGCGCCGCCGTGTTCCTCGGGCGACTCAATTGCCATCAGGCCAAGCTCGAAACACTGTTTGATCAGGTCACCATCGAGTTTTCCGGCGTGTTCCATCGACTCGACCTTTGGACGAACTTCGCCCTCGGCGAATTCGCGGACGGACGAGCGGAAAAGCTCTTCTTCTTCAGATAAAACGGTCAAACCGATGTTTGACAAGGCGGTTCCAGCGGCTGTGCTCATATGATTAATAAATAATTAGCTGCGAATTGTGAATAGTTAAAAACAAGGAATGCTCGAATCCGATCCCAATCTTTTTACTATTAACTTTTCACTTTTCACCTATAACTATTAAACTAACATTCTAATCAAGCCGTTAGGCAAAGGCAACGTGGTGTATCCGGCAATCGAAACACAGGAAAATTCAAAAAAACACATCAATCGGATAAAGATCGTCGCAGTTTTGCTGACGATCTTCGGCCTTGGCCTGTTTTCGTATTTTGTATACTCCGTTGGCATGAAGGAGCTGTATCACAACGTATTGAGATTTGGCGTCGTTGGGTTTGCGGTGATACTTGGCATCCATTTTGTAAAGATCTGTGTTCGCGCTTACGCATGGAAACTTTGCCTTCACGAACCGTATTCTCTAAGTCTCAGGGACACGATCCCTGCCGTCGTGATTGGTGAAGCGATGAGCAGCACGGTGCCGCTTGGCATTCTGATCAGCGGCACGGCAAAGGCTGTTGCTGTCCGAAACCGCATCCCGCTTGTTGCAGGTTTATCGTCGGTTGCGACTGAAAATCTTTTCTACAGTCTTGCCACAAGCATTTTTTTGATCATAGGCGGAATTATTTTGCTCAACGGCTTTGCCATTGACGAAACCTTGGTCATAACGGTCAACTTTTTGATCATCGCGGTCAGCATTATTATTGTTTTAGGATTTTTGATGGTGATCAGGCAGTGGCATTTTATCAGCTTTACGTGTAACTGGATCTATAAAATCGGGTTTTTTAGGTCGATATTGGAAAATGGCAGGCAAAACGTTCGCCGTTTCGAAGACCTGATCTATGGTTTTTACAGGCATTACCCAAAACGCTTCCTACCGATATGCCTACTTGAAGCCGCTTATTTTGTTTTGGGTATAACCGAGGTTTGGTATATTCTCAGTCGGCTAACCGACAAATACCCAGGTTTGCTTAGTGCGTTTTTGATGGAAGCGGTGAGCCGTTTAATAACGGTCATTTTTAAGCTGATACCTTTTGTTATAGGTGTTGACGAGGCAGGTGCACAGATCATCGGCGACACCGTCGCGCTCGCAGCCGGTGTTGCCGTAACACTCGCTATTATTCGCAAGGGCCGTATATTATTTTGGACAGCAATGGGCTGGCTGTTAATTATTAAACGTGAACTCTCAGTTAGCGAGATCTCGCAACCCCGTTCCTAAATAGCTTGCCGCTCTGCTGCAAATATCAGTCGATCACGATCTGTCCGTCCGAAGATGTTACCGCAGGATCGCCCTCGTTGAACATTATCCGTTCAAAAGTCAGCGGTGACACTGAACCTGTTGAACCGACAACCGTAAATCTGAGATTCATAAGCAATCCATTACGATCGATCGGCATCGGACCGTAAACAACCACTCTCAGAAGCCCCGGTTCTTGCACATTGGAAACAACTGAAAGCCCGCGACTTGCTGTTCCTTTTACATCGACTGGCTCCGCGAGCGGTTGAATTACGGATGCATCATATCGAAGGTCAAACTCATAGGAAATAATTCCCTTATCAGCCGCCCCCTGAACGTTGACCGGAATGGTAACATCACCGTGCCCGGCTGAAATTTTTGGCAGATCTACGGCAATTTCTGTCTTTTGACTTCCAAGTGGCACCTGCCGACCGCCGCCTGATCCCGCCGGCCTCGAGTCGGTATTCGACCAGTTTCCTGAAACCTCACCCATCAACAACGCCGAATAGTCCTGGGCTGTAATATTGGTTGTAATATCCGAATAAATTCTGTTTACCGGCTGAAAGACCCACCTTGCTGTCAGACCAGAGTCAGGCAGCGATGCTGCATAACGGGCGATCAGTGCGGCATCAAACGAAGTTACACCACCGTTTCCGCTCGCGTTCGCTACAGTGAACTGAGTTCCGGTCAAATTGCTGATCCCGGCTACATGTTGAGCGACCCTTGCGGCGTCAAACGAAGTGATGCCATTAATACCGCCAGTCTTTGTCGGAGAGACGATATAGGTGCCCAAAAGAAATCCCGACAGAGAGTAATCACCGCCGGGGAAAACGGTTGATGTAGAAAGATTAGACGGCCCGGTACCGCTGACAGCCACATTAGATACGAAGCGTTGTGACGGTGCACCGATGGCATTACCATAAGTGACCGTTCCGCTGATCGTAGCTGAAGGTGTTGCCTCGTTAAAATTATATGCAACAAGGGCGAAATGCTGATCGGTAGTATCTGCGTTGCCAAGAATGCCGTCGCCGTTCATTGCTGTTGCCGATACTGTAATCGAAAAATCAGTTCCGGCAGCAATTCCAGCCGGAAGGAAGATGTTTTCTACATTATTAATAGTGTCAGCTGAGCCGCCTGTGGTTGATATGCCGCTAGCAAATACATTGCCTTTATAAGTATTTGGCCCGATCGTGACAGTCAGATCTAGATTGTTGACCAAAGCCGGGTTGGCATTTGGGGCTCCCGGAGGATCTGTCCATACGAGACTCACGCGAACAGGCTTCGTCGCATTTCCAACTGTGCCGGTTAAAGTCGTAGTGTTGCCGGGGTCGGTGAAAGCCGTGGTTTCATTTATGTACTTCATCGGCACTCCGGTGTTCAACATAAACTTCATATTGATACGTCCCCAGCCTTCGTTGCCATTTGGGATCGCGGTGCCGGTGCTGACGCCATTCATCTCCTGAGCTGTGCTTATTACCGCAGCTTTTATCAAAGCCGCGCTCGGATTGACGCCGCCGTTGGCATTTTTCCAGAATTGCGTAAACAATGCAGCGGCTCCTGCAACTTGCGGGGCGGCGTGTGACGTTCCGGTGCTGTACGCATGATTCGCATCGAAACAACTTGAAACAGAAGCGCAGCTTCCAGCTCTGCTGCCGGTGATCACTGTTCCAGGTGCCATAATATCCGGTTTTACACGGCCATCCGCCGCCGGGCCGCGGCTTGAGGTCGAGCGCAGGTCGTCCATATTATCCGCTCCTGTACTACCAAGTTCGGGCCTAACATTCTCTGTGTTTCCAGTCGCAATTATGTTTTTTGCGGTCTTTGGCCGGGTAAGGCTTAACGCTCCCGGACCGGAGTTTCCCGCAGAAAAAACTAACATTATCGGATCGATGGACGCGGCCGACGAGGTGTCCCGTACAAAACCGTCGAATTGTGCCGTGTATGAATCATAGACGTTCGAATTCGTGCCGTTTCCCCAGCTGTTATTGCTTATTGAGCCGTTAACGCCATTCGGTCCCGGTGTGAGAATGGTGTCGTTATATACATCCAATTCCGACCCTGAGTAGCCGGAAACCAGAAACGGAGAATTAATAATATTCGCCTTCGGAGCGACTCCTAGTCCGTAGTTGTGTCCGGTTGGGTCCAGCGCCCCGAACGGCGTTCCACCCGCGATGATGCTGGCATTTATGTGGCCATGGCCGCCGGTTGCACCGGCCGCTGCGCCGCGCAAAACTCCATTAACCGTATTCGCGGAGGTAATATAGAATCCGCCGTTTCCCGGAATGTTGACGCCGTCGTCGGCAACGCTGACCGTGACATTTGTTCCGTCAACTCCAAATTGAGTCAAAGGATCGTATCCCGGGCCTGAAATAACGGTGGGGCTCGTATAGTTCCCTGCAACAATGTGCGCCGCGCGTTCGTCCTCGATCTGCGGTGTGCTGTAAAAATCGATACTTATGCAATCGGGAATATCGGCGATCTTCAAAACCTCATCGAGCAACAATTCGACACGAACAACATTGAAATAATTGTTAGGCAGATCGATAACTCTTCGTATTCTTCCGCCAAAGGATGTTGAAATGAGATCAGCGATCCGATTCGCATCGGCCCTCTTAAACACAGCAATGTCAAAGACCGAACTATTCTCACCGGTCATCTCTAGCGGTGAGACACCGTTCCGTGGCAGAGATCTCGACCTGGCCGCACGTATCTGGTCACGAAGAATGTTGGAAATCTTATATTCGGACGAAAATTCTCCGACCCAGCGAACCCGCGAATGAGAAGCTGCTCTTAAGATGGCTTCCTCACTCGCATGAACAAAAAATGCATTATGAGGCACATATTGCAATATTTCGACCCCCATATCGCGAAGGCTATCCAGCCATTCGTCAGTTGCAATGCCGCCAAACTGTAGTATGTAATAACCGCCTGATTTACCCGACCCGATGGTGTCAACTGGAGGAGTTTTGATCGGGTCAAATACGGCACCAGGAGCGCTGATTGATGTCTCGATAGGCTGATTCTCTAATGCAAGACTCCTTAGATCAATTCCGCGGGATTTTGCAATAATAACGAAATTACTATAGTCCGCAACGATGCGGCCGAATCCGGCAGCAGTGTCTCGATCGGCTTGGTCTGTAACATTTACGCGGAAAAATGACTTGGAACCGTCACGGATGTCATAGGTAATCTCATCGCTGACGGCAAACTTTTCCGGACGGCCTGATTGAATCTGCTTTTCCTTGGCACTCTGTCTCGAATTTGAGATACCCAGGATCGCCGTTATCATTCCGATTGCTATGATCAAGAAGATCACAACTCTCGCCTGACTGAAGACCGTTCGCAAAGACACTAGTTGTTTCATTGATTTCTACCCTTGGATTCTGTTTGAAGTATTATATACAAAAAACCTTGTCGCTAAAAGAAATGCCGCGGCTCGACGAGCCTCGCAAAGATGGTAGAATCATCCATAAATTCCAATTATTATATGAAAACACTTGCCAGTATTTTCGCCCTATTTTTTATCTTTCCGCTCTTTGTTTCCGGCCAGACGCTCGATGACAAGCTCAGAGAGATCGACGATTACGCCAACATTGTCATGACAACCTGGAAAGGGCCGGGCATGGCCATCGCTGTCGTCAAAGACGACAAAGTCGTTATGGCAAAAGGCTACGGCGTTCGCGAACTCGGAAAGCCGGAAAAGGTGGACGAAAATACGCTGTTTGCTATCGCTTCGAACACAAAGGCGTTTACGACGGCGAGTCTTGCCATTCTTGTCGATGAGAAAAAGATCGCCTGGAACGATAAAGTGTCAAAATATCTGCCCGATTTTCAGATGTACGACCCTTGGGTCACTAACGAACTGACGATCCGCGACATCGTCAGCCATCGCGTTGGGCTTGATACATTCAGCGGTGATCTGCTGTGGTACGACACGACGTATTCGACGGATGAGATGCTGCGGCGCGTACGGTTCTTAAAGCCTGTTTCAAGTTTTCGCAGCCGTTACGGTTATCAGAATCTGATGTACCTTGCAGCGGGACGCATCATCGAAAAAGTCTCGGGCAAACCGTGGGCGCAGTTTGTGAGGGAGCGGATCTTGACACCGCTTGGCATGAATCGCACGACAACGAGCGTGCGTGATATGAAAGACAATTTTGCAATGCCGCATAACGAATCGGGCGGGGCGATGCGGGCTTTGCCGGTTGGTAATATAGACAATGTTATCGGCGTTGCCGGATTGAATGCATCGGTTGCCGACCTGTCGAAATGGATACGCTTGCAGCTTGGGCGCGGAACATTTGAGGGCAAACAGATCTTCAGCTCAGCACAAAGCTGGCAAATGTGGTCACCAAATACGCTGCAGCCCATCTCCGAAGCCGCTGCAAAGAACAATCCGACGCGGCATTTCAGCGCATACGGTATGGGTTGGGGAATGTACGATTATTACGGCCGCAAGATACTCAACCACAGTGGCGGCCTCGACGGAATGTTTTCATACACGGTGCTGATACCGGAGGAAAACATCGGTTTTGTCGTCCTGACAAACAATGAATCGCCGTCCTACCGGATAATGATGGCAAAGATCCGCGACGTTTTTGTAAATGCCGCAAAACGCGACTGGAACGAAGAAGAAAAAACTCAAGAGGCGAAAAACAAAGTCGAAGAATCGAAGGAAGTAAAGAAAATTGACGATGCCCGTGTAAAAAATACAAAACCGTCGCTCGAACTGAAAAATTACGCGGGAACATACACCAGTCAGATGTATGGTGACGTAACGATCGCAGAGGAAGCCGGCAAACTCGTTATGCGGTTGGGCCCGGCCCCCAATTTTGTCGCAGATCTCGAACATTGGCATTTGGACACGTTTCAGATCCACTGGCGGCCTTCTGTGCATTACAATTTTCCACGTGGTTTTGTAACCTTCACTATCGACAAAGACGGCAAGACCGACCAATTAAAGATCGATCAACCGAATGGTGACTTTTGGTTCTACGAACTTGATTTGAAGCGAATGAAATGATGTACAGGCTCGACAATATGAGCCGAATGTGTGAAAATTCCCTATTCTGCAACAGTTTATTATTTGAGGAGAACACAGATCTAAATGTCAGATGAAGCAGTACAGGCCGCCGAAGCGTCAGAAGCGCAAGGCACCGCACAGGAAGTAAAAGAAGCGACAGCGGAAACGCCCGCAACACCGGTAGAAGAACCGGCAACACCGGAAGACGTTTCGTATCAGGCAGTTGAAAAGGAAGGAACCGTAACAGCGATATGGGAAATGCAGGGTCAAAAACACCTGCGTACCATCGATCCGCGTTCCATCGAGGGCAAACAGATACTCGCTCTTTTCGAAACAGCCGGTTAAGGTTTCCGGCCGCAACGGGATTCCTTGTCTTTTCGACTCCCGGTCGAATTGGAATTTTCAGTTCCTGCCCAAGCTGACCTCATAATCCGCTCATTATTTATCGAACCCCGCAATGCCTATTGCGGGGTTTTGGCTTTTAGCTGCACGGACGGTTAGAATCAGAAAAATAATTTTACTATGAGACGCTATTTCCTTAACGCATTCTTTCTTTTATTCATCCTGAGCGTCGCGGCTTCCGCACAGGTTCCCGTTAATACAGCCGTCCAGATCGTAAAAGTCGAGGACGCAAGACGTTACGACAAGACTTTGAAAGATCTAATGCAGGACAAGAGCCCCGCAGTGCGTGCAAGAGCAGCTCTCGCGGCCGGCAGGATCGGTGAGGAGAAAGCTGTTGACGATCTGGCCGCTCTGCTTTCTGACAGCTCTGCAAATGTTGCGGCGACGGCGGCTTTTGGTCTTGGCGAGATTGAATCGATCAAGGGAGCCGACCCAATTTTAAAATTGCTCAACGATCCCAAAACGCCCGATCAGGTTCGTGCTCGAGCTGTCGAAGCCGCTGGAAAGATCGCATCTGCGAACGCAAAGGACGAAAAGTCGAAATTGCTCAACGAGGCGATCTTAAAAACGCTGGACGACGAAAATCGTCGCGGTGCAAAACAAGATCGCACGACCATTCTTCTCGGCCTGACATCTGCGGGCCGTTCCAGCAGTAACGATCCAAAGCGTAAGCGCCCGGACGACAGCGATTTTGTAACTGCCGAATTTCTTAAGAGCAAAGACGCTCGCACACGAGCAGACGCCGCCAACACCCTTGCTCGACTTCGCGCATCGCAGGCAAATACTACGCTTAGAACTATCCTTTCAACTGACGCTGATGCCGATGCCCGGGCGAATGCTGCGCGCGTGCTCGGCACGACGCAAGATAGAAAAGCTTTTGACGCACTCTTAAAAAGCGCGTCGGATGATGCAGATCTGCGTGTACGCGTATCAGCCATTCGCTCTCTCGGAAGCCTGAAAGACCCAAAAGCCGCTGACAAGCTGCTCGAACGAGCTGACAAACTTCTTGTCGATTACAAGAGATCTAAATTTACGCATCCGATTGAAAAGAATGAGCTTGTTGAGATAGCCACAACTCTAGGCAGATTACTCCCGGATACCGGTAACGAACGAGCGGTCAAATTGCTCGACGAACTTGTAAAGCTCGACGACGGCCATACTGCCGAAATTTCCGTGGCAAGAATGCGTGTTAAACCTGGAGATTTCATAATATCGCCTAATGCGCTTAAAACATCGTGGGGCCTTAGCACGACCGCGCAGGTCGCCGGCGAACTTGCAAATGTCTTTCCAAAGACCGAGGAAGTTAAGAAGATGCGCGATGCCGCACCGATCCTGTTGCGGCGACTGGGTGACAATCTTGCAACAGCCTATCCGGGCGAGGGGGAAAAAAATGTCATTGCGGCACCTGATTTCATTCGCGCCTTTGCCAGGTTCAAAACAAAAGACCTGGACGCGTTTCTTAGGATGACCATCGCCCACAATGACGTTTTCGTCCGTACAACGGCAGCGGAATTATTGGCTGAAAGGCCGGCCTCAAAGGAGAATGTTGCCTCACTCAAACTGGCATGGAGCCGGTCAGCTATAGCGGACAAAGAATATAACGATGCCCGGCTCGCAATTTTAGACGCCCTCTTTAAGTTCGACAAAAAAGAATCCGTCGAGGTGCTGCAGGCCGCTCTTAATTCAGCAGATTATCTAACCCGCAAGAAAGCTCTCGATCTGCTTTCGGACAAGGAGCTTCAGAAAATTGCGCCTAATGTGGCGGTAATGGTTGAGCAAGCTATTGTAAAAGGCATCAATTGGGTCCGCCCTTACACGGCAGCGTACGGAACAAAACTCGGCCAGATGCTGAGCACGGAAGCAGATTACCGCCGTGCCGTTTCGCGTAGGAACGGAAAGGTCAAAGCGATCATTACAACTGAGAAAGGTGCGTTTACCATAGACTTTTTTCCCGAAGAAGCGCCGCTCACAGTCGATAATTTTATTAAGCTCGCACGCGAGAATTATTTTGATGGCGTCGAGGTTCATCGTGTCGTGTCGAATTTTGTAATGCAGGACGGCGATCCTCGCGGTGACGGTAACGGCGGCCCGGGCTGGTCGATCCGCTGTGAGATCAACATGCGCGAATTTGATCGCGGAGCTGTCGGTATGGCACTTTCAGGCAAAGATACCGGCGGATCGCAATGGTTCGTCGCGCATTCGCCGCAGCCGCACCTCGACGGCGGCTATACCGTTTTTGGACATGTGAACGAAATAGGTATGAAAGTCGTAGATAATATTGTGCGGGGCGACAAGATCATCTCAGTAAAGATCGTCGGGGAAAAGGCACCACCTAAACAACCAAAGCCATCAGTAGTAACAGAGCCTGAGGAAGAATAGTTCTCAACGTTCATATGTCGAAAATAGAAAGACAAAGGCAGATCGAGGTTGAAAAGGGCCTCGACGATCTTTCCTTTTATCTCGACGGACTATTTCGCGTACCGGGAACAGGCTGGCGATTTGGCCTTGACGCGCTGATCGGCCTTATTCCAAATGTCGGCGATACGCTAACATCTTTTGCGTCATTTTATATTCTGCTCGCAGGAGTTCGCTACGGCGTGCCAAAGATCACTCTGTTGCGCATGGCGTTCAATATTGGGCTTGATTATGCGGTCGGAGTGATACCGTTTGTTGGAGATGCGTTCGATTTTGTTTGGAAAGCCAACAAGCAAAATATGGACTTGATCCGCACTCGAGCCGCAGGCCACGGCAAAGGAAAAACAAGCGATTACATTTTTGTATTCGGCCTGATAGGATTGCTGATCGCGATTCTTGTAACGTCGATCATAGCCAGCGTATACGTATTCTATTTGGTTTTTACCAGTCGCCCTTTGGTGTAAGACAAGAAATCGGAGACAGTAGATATTGCTATCTCTCGTCTCCGATCTGCCTCCTGTTTCCATCTTCTAGCCTTTGGGCTTCCAATCTGCTAAGCAGAATCCGCCCGACTTCAATGCCTGTAAAACTCGAAGAGTTTCATCCACCGAGCGTCCTATATTGATCGCGTGAACTACGGAATACTGCAGCACGCCTTCAGGATCGATAATAAAAAGCCCGCGAAGAGCTATATTCGGATCTTCAAGCAAAATATTGTATTGCCGCGCAAGCCTGCCGCCGCGATCGGATGCAATTGGGTACTTGATATCACCGATCCCGTTCTGGTCTGCCGGTGCTTTTGTCCATGCACGGTGCGAATAGACCGAGTCGGTCGAAACACCCAAAACCTCGGCGCCAATACTGCTCAGTTCTTCAAAACGATTTGAAAAATGCACCAACTCGCTTGAACAAACGCCAGTGAAATCGAGCGGATAGAACATCATGATCAACCACTTGCCCTTATAATCTGAAAGCTTGACGTTTTCGCCCAGCGTTTCCATGTTCTTGGTCGAAGGCATGTTAAAATCCGGTGCCGGCTGTCCGACTTTGGCTATCGTGACGGTGTTTTCCATTGCAGTTCCTGTTGCTGTTGACATTATTTGTTTATCTCCTTGTTTGATAATTGCCGCAGAGAACACAGAGATCTCTGAGAAAATCTGATAGATATCTAATAACTCTAGTCTATAAAGAAATTGTGATAGGCGCCAATCGCCCGAGCTACTGTTTAACCAGCAGCTTTCTGCGGGCCGCGACGACCAGACCAGGACGTTTTGACGTTACGTCTATCTTTCTTTCGGCGATGCCACGCGTGCCTGCCACGGGAACTTTGGGAACATAGGTTACAACATATGTCGAATCGATCATGTGTGCAACGAGCGCCGTTTTTTCTATCAATTCATCTACGCTATCGGGCGAGATAAATTCGCCGTTTGTGCTTTCGGCAAGGTCCTCGAGCTGCTGTCCGCTTACTTCAAGATCGATCTTGCGCGCCTTCATTTTCTTGATAAGTGTCCGGTCAAGATTGATGCTCTTCATCCTTGGAGCTGTCATTACGTCGCGTGCGCCGTTAGGCAATTGGGCTGCAACCTCGTCAGGCATTGCTTTTGGCGGCGGCGAATTTGAAATGCCTTTAGTTCGCGGCTCGATATCGGCAAGTTCCATAGACGCGTAGCTCAAAACATGAACGCTGATATCGGTCGCTAGCAGACGCTGCGTGGCTTCGAACTTGGCTGATGATCGCCCGCTACTGTCCGTTCCGTCGGTGATCAGCACAAGGTGCTTGTTTTCGAGTCCGCTTTTTAAAAGATAGTCAGTCGCGAGCTTTAAACCATCGACAAACATCGAACGTCTGCCAAACTTTGTGCGCTTAAGAGCGGCCAGCATTTGTTCTTTGTCGCTCGACCACGCCGCAACGATCTCGGCCTTATCGCTGTATTGCAAAATGGAGACCGAATCACCTGACTGTAAACTTTCGATCACACCGTGTGCAACGCTGCGTGTTTTATCAAGCGACTTCACACTTCGCATCTCGCCGCCTGCGTCCAAAACGACCATCACGTTTGCAGGCAGACGGCGAACACTTGCGGGTTGATGCAGAATGTTGTTTTCGGTTATCACGATGTCGTTTGCGGTCACATCCCGAAAGAAATTGCCTTTATCATCAAAAGCAAGCACATTAAGCTTGATCTCCTCTGTAGAAATTTTGATCGTATCATCGCCCTGAGGCGGTGTTGGCGTTTGCTGAATACGGCCACTCTGAGCTGAGGTCATTGCAGTGAGCGAAAAAATTGTTGCGGCAGCAAAAACAAATGATAGCTGTATTTTCATTTTATGTTTGATGCCAAAGACCAGCGGTTGGTATGCCTTGCGGCGGTTGTAAGAGTCATACCTCTATGATCAAAGCTGTGGATTCTCTTCTACAAAGTCGAGCAGGTTTGCAACGTAGTTCGTAAAACGCGGGCAGACAAGATCGTGTGAGAGCAGTAGTTCGTCGGCCACAGTCGTGTCATAAGACTGCGATATAAAGAAATACGGCACGCCGTAATGCGGCAGGCCTGTGATCGCGGGTGAGATGCCGGTATTCAGGAACCACTCGGCAACGCGCGCAGGCAGCTTGAATTCGGACTTTCGTCCAGTCATTTCCTTGGCGATCGTGTCGAAAAGCTCTTCTGTCGTTAGCGGATTTGGATCTGCAAGTGCGAGGGTCTTTCCGACGGCACGTTTGTCACGGCCAAGAGCCGCCATACCTTCGACCACAAAATCGACAGGCACGAGGTTTAATCTCACCTTCGGGTTGCCGACATTCAAAACCCGAAAAAGCCACGGCGCCCGGCGCAAATAATTGATGAGGTAATAAATACCATCATATTTTGCCGTTTCGCCGGTAAGTGAGTCACCAACGACAACAGACGGACGATAGATCGTCACCGGAAGCCTGCGCTTCAGCTTTTCAACTTCGCTCTCGGCAAGATATTTTGTTTCTTCGTAAAAATTGCGAAAGCCTGCGTTATGTTCGAGGTCGGTTTCAAGAATAACGCCCTCGCGCTTGCCGGCGACGTAGCAGGTCGATACGTAATTGTATCGACGCAGGTGCTTTACCGTGAGGGCAAAATTATTTACATTCTTGGTGCCCATCAGATTTACGTCAAACGCTGCATGCTTTGACACCGCAAGATCGTAGGCCGCCGCAAGATGGTATATATCCGTTGTTTCGAAACGGATCGTTTCAAGGTCCGCCTCCGCAATTCCAAGATCCGGCTGCGTGACATCGCCCTCGACCAGCACAAAACTGTCTAGCGGAGTATCCGTAAGCTCGGCGATCTGCTCGATCTCCTGAATAGCCTTTTCAACAAACTGCGGCTGCACGAGTATGTAAAATTGAGTTTCGCTGCCGACAAGAGTTTCGACAAGGCGGCTGGCAATAAAACCGGGGAAGCCGGTAATGAAGATCGTTTCTCTATAAAACATACGGACCTAACATTCTAACAGGTCTACAGCATGATGGCGTGATTTTTGCCCGACTAAAACTCAAGCACCACTTTGCCAAAACTCCTGTTAGATTCAAGATACTTGTATGCCTCATGAACTTCCACAAAAGAATAAACGTGGTCCAAATTAGGTTTGACTGAGCCGTTTTCAAATAACGGAACGACCTCGTCCGCAAATTTCGCTACTGCATCAGCTTTTTCCTCGTTGGTCCGAGACCGAAGTACTGTCCCGATTATCTTCAGGCGTTTGCGCAAAGCGATACCAAGGTTAAACTCTGCCGTCACACCGGATGTCAGGCCAACCAAAACCAAACGGCCGTTTACAGCCATACTTTCCAAATTTTGCTGAAAATACGCTGCTCCCACCAGATCGAGGATCACATTTGCTCCTTCGCGATCGGTTATCGTTTTAACCCTTTCAGCAAAATTGATCTCTCCGTCGATCGTTATGGCGACATCAAGACCAAACTCCCGGCACTGATCCAGCTTATCTGACGTGCGCGATGTGCCGATCACAAACGAGCCTTTGGCTTTAGCAAGCTGCAGACCCGCGAGTCCAACACCCGAACCGACCGCATGGATCAAAAGGCGATCTTCCGCTTCGAGGCCGCCAAGTGTAAAGATCGCGTCGTGGGCTGTGATAAAAGCCTCGGGAACGGCTGCGGCTTCGGCAAAATTCAATTTCTCGGGAATTTTTGCCAACAAGCTCTCGTCGATCATCAGCATCTCCGCCTGTGCTTCGCCAGCAGTGATGCCAAAAACACGGTCGCCGGTTTTCCAACGACTTGCCCCGCTGCCGATCTCCATTACCTCTCCGGCAAACTCAAGTCCAGGCACATTCGGCGAATAGCCTTCCGGAGGTGGATAGAGTCCGCGAGCTTGCAAGAGATCGGCTCGATTTAATCCGGCAGCGCGAACGCGTATCAGAACTTGTTCTCGCTCGGGAGCAGGCGGGTCGGCCAATTCACGCAATTCCAAATCGTCAATGCCGCCAAAGTTGTTTATGTAAACGGCCCGCATGAGAAAGCTATGATCTACTTCAATTTAGTCTCGATGTTATTTGCCTTCAACGTGTTGCCGGTCGCGCGCTGCAGATCAGCGATCGCCTTATTCAGATCAGTACGGGCTTTTAGTTCGTTGCTTTTTGCGGCTGCAAGCGCTGTCTGGCGTTCAAGAACCTTATAGATATCCGACTGCCCGGCGTCCAGCTTTCGCTGCTCGGACTCATATTGTCTGGCTGTATTCTCTCTGGCCACCGCGGCTGCGCGAAGCCGTCCCTCGTTTGTTCTGATCGCCTGCAGAGCATTGCGAACTTCGACTTGTATTCCCTGCTCAACCTGCTCTCGCTGTGCTTCGAGGCGTTCGCCCTCGACCAGCGACTTTCCATACTGTGCCCGTGCCGACCTATCACCAAATAGCGGTAAATTAAATTGCAGACCTATGCGAAATGTCGGGTATTTATTTCCAAATATGTCTGTTACGGCCGTACCCCCGCCGCCAACGTTTTGAAGCAGCGCCTGAAGCGCCTGTGCGGCCGCAATACACTCCGGCAGAGTAGGTGTCTGAGCACAATTACGCAACAGCGGATTGGACGAATTCGGATTGAGGCTACCGCCGACCCCGGTTGATGTATAACTTCCGATAAGGTCGATCTGGGGCTTTTTCTGCTCGCGATAAAATCGTTGATCGATCGCGTTAATTTCCTTTTGAGTCTTGTTGGTCTCTAATTCCAGCCGATTTTGCAGAGCCATATCTATAGCCTCAGTCAATGTTGTGGCCGGAGTCGTTAGTTCAACAGAGTCGATCGGGGTGAGCGATTCGTTCCAGACACGGTTGTTTCGATTTGGCGAGATAAGGTTCTTAAGATTGTTTTCGGCCAAGTTGACGCTATTCAGGGCGTCATAGACCGCTTGCTCAAAATTGGCAACCTGCGTTTCCGCTGCGACAATGTCGATCGGAGCGAGTTGGCCTTCGTCGACCAACCGCCGGTTATGTTCGAGTTGTTCTTTTGCATCACGAACCGAGTCGCGCTGTACCTGCAAATTTCGCAGAGCGTACGTTAGGTCCCAATATGCACGCTGCACATTTGCGACCACTTCGATAGAACGCTGCCTGAATTGCGTGTCGGTTAGCGAAATATTTCGCTTAGCTATTTCTATTGTTCGACGGCCCTGATCAAATTTTCTCCCGCGAAACAGCGGCTGCGTAAAATTAAATGAAAGACTTGAATTATATTGAGGGCTGAGGACCGTAAGCGGATTGTCGGTTGTAAACCGCTGATTATTCATCGTCACTCCATAGGACGTGCCGAACCTCGGAACATACGCCTGAATACCGAGATTACCAATGATCGAATTACCGTCTGTCTTTCTAGTGGTCGGCGAGAAGAAGTTTATGTTCGGTAAGGCCGAATGTTCATAATACGACTGGCCGGCAAGCCTTGGCTGATAAAATCCGCGGGCGTTTTTGAGATCAAATTCGGCTATACGAAAATTTTTTCGCGTTACCTCGATATCGAGATTGTTCTCCAGGGCTAGCACCAACGCTTCATTCAATGTCAGCGACTTCTGGTCGGTCATATCCACGCCGACTCTACCAAGATCAGGCAGTTTTCGGTCATTGGAACGATAATCGGGAGCGATCACCGGAACATCTTTAAGACCTTCAGACTCATTCGTTTGGATGCCTATTGCAAATGGCGTTGGGGTCGCGTCTTGCGCGCGAACTCTAACAGCCGTGACGGCGAACACAAGAATAATTAGAATATACAGATGCCTATGCATATATGGTGTCGCCTATCCCTTGCTGATTACCGAACCCGCCGCAGTCGCAAATCTTCGCTTGACGCCGCCGAACAGCCATCCTGAAAAGCGATTTACGTATCTGAAAAGACGTAATTCTGAAAGATCATCGAAGATCGAATAAAATACCGGAACCGCCAGCAGTGTTAGAAGCAAACAAAGCGTCTGTCCCCCGACCACCAGTACGCCGATCGAACGATTCGTGCCCGAACCGGCACCGCTCGAGACCGTCAGCGGGATCATTCCGGCTACCAACGCGATCGTCGTCATCAGGATCGGTCGCAGTCGATCGCGATTGGCCTGAATGATCGCGTCATAACGACTCATGCCCTTTGAACGCAGGCCGTTTGTATGATCGATCTGCAGGATAGCGTTCTTTTTAACTACGCCGAATAGCAATAGAAGTCCGAGACCCGAAAAAATGTTCACTGATTGACCTGTAACCAGGAGACTGACTATACCGAAAGGTATCGACAACGGAAGGGTCAAGAGGATCGTCACCGGATGAATGAACGATTCAAATTGCGCTGCCAGTACGATGTACATAAAAATGAACGACAACATAAACGCCAGCAGGAAATAAAATCCGGCCTTGCCCATTTCTTTTGACTGGCCGACGTAGCCGGTTTTATAGTCGGTCGGCATATTAACCTGTTTCACGTAGTCGTTTATGGCCGACGTAATATTAGCCGCCGACCCGCCGGGACGCGTGTTCGCAAGCAAAGTTACCTGTCGTTGGCGGTTGACGCGGTCGATCGAACTCGGGCCGGTCGCCTGCTGCGCTTTTACAACCCGATCGAGCGTCACCCAGCCAACCTTTGTTGACGGGACGATGAGGCGTTTCAATCCCTCTTCGCTTGTACGAAACGTGTTTATCGAGCGAACGGTCACATCGTACTGATCTTTTCCCTGGCTAAAAGTCGTCGCATCCTCGCCGGCGACAAGCGTATTAAGCGCCTGCGAGACGTCGCCAACCCGCACACCAAGATCCGCCGCAGTATCACGATCCACAGCCAGCTGCAGTTCGGGTTTGCCTGATATCAGAGTCGAATCAACATCAACTGCATCAGGAACCGTCTTGATCTTCTCAAGGATCTTTGAAGTATATTCCTCTAACTTCTTGAGATCCGGTCCCGATACAAGAAACTGAACGTTCGCATTTCGAAAACCACCGCCCGAAAACGCGGCGACCGGCTGAACGGACGTGCGGTATTCCTTGGGATATTTTGGCAGGACCTCTTCACGAACCTTCGTCATCAGGTCCTGCTGCGACAAGGCTCTTTTGTCGATGTCGGTGAGCTTGACGTATATCGATCCAGAATTCACAACGACCTGCTGTCCGCCTCCGACCGTGGAGAGCGTGTCTGTTACTCCGGATAATTTGCGAATGTCGGTGGCTATCCGTTCGAATATCTGCGCCGTCGCCCCCAGACTTGTGCCTTCTGGCGTTCGTATAGACACCTCGAACTGCGATTGATCATCAACCGGCAGGAAATTCTTGCCGACAAACATAAATAGCGGAACGATGCTCAGAAACACGAGGACAACGAGTGTCAAGATCACCCAGCGGTGCGCCATCGAAAACCTCAGCATCCAGGTATAAACGCCATCAACGTGACGAAACCAGCCATGGTAATGACTGTCGGCTTCGTTAAGTTCGAGTACGTTGCCGTCACTTTTAACCTTTTCGAGGTCGGTCTTTTCTTTTTGCTTTTTTCGCTTGATCAACCGGGCGGCAAGCATCGGCGTCAACGTAAATGAAACGATCAAACTCACCGCGACCGCGAACGAAGCTGTTAATCCAAACGACGACATAAATCTGCCGACTATGCCCTGCATAAATCCGATCGGCACGAATACCGCCATAAGGCTGAGCGTCGTTGCCATGACAGCAAGACCTATCTCACGCGTGCCCTCGATAGCCGCTTGGAAGGGATTCATTCCCTTTTCCTCAACAAATCGGAAGATGTTCTCGAGTACGACGATCGCGTCGTCGATCACAATACCGACCATTAGCGTCAGAGCGAGCATTGTGATCTGATTCAGCGTGTAGCCCATTGCATACACAAGCGCGAAGGTCGAGATGATCGACGTCGGGATCGCGAGAGCCGCGATAAAAGTCGTACGGAAATTCCAAAGAAAGAGAAAGACTACTATCGACGCGAGTATGGAGCCGAGAATGAGATGCTCTTCGATCGAATGAAGGGAGTTCTCAATAAAAATAGAGTTGTCGCCAATGACGCGCAGATCGTAGCCTTTTGGCAAAGTCGGGGCGATCTCTTTAAGCCTCGCCTTGATCTCGCGGGCAACGGCAACGGTGTTTTGTCCTGACTGTTTTGAAACAATGAGCGTCACGGCCGGTTCGCCGTTGAGCCGTGCTTCGGAACGCACCTCCTGGCCGCCATCTTCGGTGTAGCCCAGGTCCTTTATTTTGACTTGGTAATTGCTGCGTGTCGCAACTACAAGGTCATTGAATTGTTCAGCCTTCTGTATCTTCCCGAGAGTGCGGACGGCCGTTTCCTGCTGGCCTTCGTCGAGTCGTCCCGACGGAAATTCCATATTCTGAATGCGAAGAGCACCGGCGACCTCCGCTGGTGTGACATTGTAGGAACGCATCTTGTCGGGATCGACCCAGATGTTAATTTGACGTTCCTGACCGCCGATGATCGTGATCTGGCCAACGCCATTGACCGATTCGATGCGTTCCTTGATAAGGTGTTTTGCGTTTTCTGTTACCTCGCGGAGAGAGGTTGGTGCCGAAACAGCAATTCGAAGGACCGGAGCTGCATCTGTATCCAGTTTCTGAACAGTTGGCTGTTTGGCAGTCTCAGGCAGTCTCGGAATGACCGTCTGAACGCGATTTTCAACCTCTTGCGCCGCGACGTTAACGTCCTTTTCGAGGATGAATTGCACAAAGACCTGCGACATTCCCTCAAACGACGTCGAGCGCAGTTCATCTATGCCGGAAATGGTATTGACGGCCTCTTCAATTTTGTCCGTAATGTCGGTCTCAACTTCCTGCGGCGAGGCACCGGGATTAAGCACAGTTACGGTGATGGTTGGAAAATCGATCTTCGGAAAAAGATCGACGCCGAGGCTAAAGAACGAGAATGCCCCGACAACGACGAGCGACATTACCAACATAGTCGCGAAAACCGGCCGTTTTACACAAATTTCAGCTAGCCACTGCATAGAGCCTCATATGGCGGTCACACCGCCGCAAATCAGTTCATCTGTCGAACCATTACGCCGTCATAAAGCGAGCCCATCTCGCTTGTTGCGATCACGTCGCCCTCGCTGACACCGGTCTTGATCTGTATCATTTCATCTTCGAGCAGGCCGGTCTGGACAAGACGTTCGCGCGCTACGCCGTCCTTGATAATGAATATCTTGTTAGTATCTCCCTCGGCTTTGACGGAGGACGCCGGAACCATGACTGCATTTTCCGGTTTTGACTGTGTGATCCGGACCGTCGCAAACTGGCCCGGTTTTAGCAGGCCGTCTGAGTTTGGAACTTCGGCCTCTACGATCATCGTTCTCGCGGTAGAGTTGAGGTTTGGCAATATTCGAACAACCCTACCGGCAAAACTTCGGTCTGGATAAGCGCTGGTTTGCAGCGAGATGCCCTGCCCTTTCGCGACCTTGCCGATCGACTGTTCAGGTACATCGATCCGCATTCGAAGCGAACTGGTGCGAACGATCGTCGCGATCTTTGTATTAGGTGTGTTCGGTGATACGTATTCTCCGGGATCGGCCACACGTTCGGAAATGTAACCACTGATCGGTGCAAGGACAGTCGTATCTTTTAGTGCTTTTTGTGCCGATGCGACCTGTGTTTCGGCGGTCGAGATACCTGCCTTAGCCGATTCGGATGCCGCCCGAGCTGAATCGATCGCTTTCACGGCAACTGCCGCGTTCGACCGTGATTCGTCAAGCTGTCCGAGCAGAGCGTCGCGTGTTGCACGCCGCTGATCGAGCGTCGTTTTTGAAAGATCGCCCGTGTCGAAAAGCCGCTGAGCCCGAGCTAGTTCCTTTTCAGCAAGATCAAGATTTGCCTTAGTCGAACGAACCTGTGAAAACGTCTCTATGTTGAAAATCTCGTTGTCCTTAACGCCGAGCCTCGCCTGCGTCTGCCTCAGATTGGCAACTGCCTGCTCATAGGTCTTGCGTTGCTGTTCTAGCTGATCGCGCGACTGGTCAAGCCGTATCTGAGCGTCTCGCGGATCCAGCCTGACAAGCACGCTTCCTTTCGAAACGTAACTGCCAACGTCAAAATTGACCTCCAAGATCTTGCCCGCAATTGCCGGTGCCACATCCGTCGATTCATCACCTGCCAAATTGCCGGTCGCTTCAAAGTACGTCGGTATCACTTTAACAACAGCCTGAGTTGTCGTCACATCGACGGTCGTTGGCTGCACTGTTGCGTTCACATTTGTCGAATTCGTACGCGAACCACAGCCGGAATTTACGAGCGCCATCAAAAGCAAGGCGGTCAATGGAATCAATACTCGTTGACTTCTCTTCATGTTTACTGTCTCTTCGAGCCGTCGGCCCGAATACCCCTCACAAGTATCTCAGCAAAGTTCTTAGCAGCTTCTTCGTTAGAAATATTCAAGATGACGCGTTTCTTGTCCCACAAAATATTATTCAGCGAGTGGTGTATCAGCATTCCTAAAAAAGAACGAACTGCTATACGCGGATTCATTTTCCTAAATGCTCCGTCACGCTGGCGCCGCGCAATATAGCCGCCGATGAATTCATAGATCCGTTCTACAAATTCGTGAAAGAAACGATCTGCCAAATCGTGTTCCTCAAGGGCCGAGTAGAACAGCAGCCGCATAAAACCTTCGTCTGCCTGATGCTTGTTCAGTGCGTCAAAAGCAATATTGTAAAATACGGCAAGATCGTCTTTTTGTTTTATTGCTTCCTGAAGTTTCTCATTCGCTTCCCAAGGAAAACGATGAACTCCGTCAGCGCAGGCCTTGTTGTCGAGGATCGCCCCATACAGCTCATCCTTCGTTGCAAAATGTCGAAACACCATCGCCTCAGACACACCGGCCGCTCGTGCGATCTCCTTCGTTGTTGTACCTTTGAAGCCGCGCTGAGAAAAAAGATTGACGGCAGTCTGCAATATCTGCTCTCGCCGTTCATCGCCTTTCATTCTTCCGGCGTGGTCATATTTGAATAGATCTTTGATCAAAAATTCTCCCGAAATAAGTTAGTAAGCACTTACTATTCTCACTAGATTGGCATTTTCAGAATCTTATTGTCAACCGGATTGTGATGTTCATCACAAAAATAACGAAAAGCCGAACCTTTATACTGACAAATTCGTTACAACTATTCAGCGGCCGCTATCATCCGAAATGTCGCATTATTTTGAAATTTTTATGCGGAGGAAGTTCTAATATGTCGGAATTTGAAGCAGAAGTTAAAAAGGCGGAAAAGGAATTGGAACAGGGGCTCGTTCCCGTTGTAAACGAATCAGAGTCGGTTTTTGACGACGAGTTTTTAGGAGATCTAAAGATGCAGGCACAGGACTACGGACAGAAAATACAGGACGCGGCCGCAAAGGCAAAGGATTTTGCGAGTGATAAATTCGCGGCGGCAGGCGATAAGTTCAAAGAGATTCAGGGCAAGGACCCGAAGGAATTGATCGAGGACGCAAAGGAATTTGCAAGGCAAAAGCCCGGCCAAACGATCCTCATCTCCGCAGCCGTCGGCCTTGTATTGGGTCTGCTGTTTCGTGGTGGCAGAAAATAATGAAAAGAAAATAGGCATAGAGGCTGTCTTAAAAGGCAGCCTTTTTTGTTTCTTCGATGATTTAGATATTAATTACCCTCAAAACTTGGCCGCCACACAGTAAAGCCCCTCAAGCGTTGGAAAATCTCGTCTCGAACGCTTCTAAAGACGGCTAAAATTTGTTCCTCAGTACCTTGTGCTTCGGCGGGGTCTTCGAAACCCCAGTGGATACGCGTTGCGTTGCCGGGGAAAGTGGGGCAGGTTTGGTTGGCGTTGTCGCAGACGGTTATGATGTAGTCAAAATGTAGGTCGAGAAATTCATCGAGGCATTTTGAGCGGTGATCGGAAATGTCTATACCGATCTCGTTCATTACAGCTATCGCTTGCGGGCGGACGAAGCTTGCTATGGTTCCGGCGCTCGTCACGTCGTATTTGTCGCCTGCAAAATGACGCAAAATGCCTTCGGCCATTTGGCTGCGGGCTGAGTTTCCGGTGCAGAGTATCAGGACTCGTTTTTTTGTCATACTTTCAAACCTCCACAGCGAAATATCGTTTCTGAAAATACAGTGCTACATTCACAAGACCGATCAAAACGGGGACCTCAACGAGCGGCCCGATCACAGCTGCCAATGCGGCTCCGGAATTAACGCCAAATATCGCAACTGCTACCGCTATCGCCAGTTCGAAATTGTTGCTAGCCGCGGTAAACGAGAGCGTCGCCGTTTTTGAATAATCCGCGCCGACCTTTCGCCCCATGTAAAAACTGACGAGGAACATCACTACAAAATAGATGAGCAGCGGGATCGCGATCCTCACAACATCGAGCGGCAATTGAACGATCAGATTTCCTTTCAGGCTGAACATCACGAATATCGTGAACAGCAAAGCGATCAGCGTGAGCGGGCTGATCCGCTGAATAAATTTGTTGTGATACCAGTCTTTGCCTTTTGCCTTAACGAGCAGGAATCGCGTCAGCATTCCGGCGATGAAAGGTATCCCCAAATATATGAAAACGCTCTGAGCGATCTGCCAGATACTGACATCGACAGCTATGCCCTTTAACCCAAAATATGGCGGCAGTACGGTGATAAATACCCAGGCATATAAGCTGTAAAACAAAACCTGAAAGACGCTGTTGAATGCAACGAGACCGGCGGCGTATTCGCTGTCGCCGCGAGCCAGCTCGTTCCAGACTATGACCATCGCGATGCACCGGGCGAGGCCGATCATTATCAGCCCGACCATATACTCCGGCTGATCACGGAGGAAAATGATCGCCAAAGCGAACATCAACACAGGCCCGATGACCCAGTTCTGGACGAGCGATAGGCTGAGAACCTTTGTATTGCGAAAGACCTCGCCGAGATTTTCGTAACGCACCTTGGCGAGCGGCGGGTACATCATCAGGATCAACCCGACCGCGATCGGAATATTTGTCGTCCCGATATTAAAGCGGTTTATGACGCCATCTACCGCCGGATAAAGATAGCCAGTCATCACGCCGAGAAACATTGCCGCGAAGATCCACAACGTTAGAAATCTGTCCAAAAAAGAGAGACGCGCGACTGGATTGCAGTTGTTTACAGACATAATTTACCTATGAGACGGCACATTCGCAGCAGAATGTGCGGTTATCATATTTACCGGTGTTCTTGTCGTATTTTGCAACAAAAACTTCCCAATCAGTTTCGAAGAGCTTGTCGCCGCGCTGTTCGTTCGCCTCTGTTTGACCCGATCGCAGTCGGCGAAGCTCTTCGAAACTCATTCCACGGTTATTAGTTCCATTTTGCATATTTTTTTAACAGCAGGCCGTGGCGACTTCTTGCTTTTTACCGTCGATGTTTGTAAATGTCGGCGTGCAGCACGTCGCGTCATCGCTTTTTCCCGCTTCCTCACCGAGGTTGTCTTTGAGCACGACGAATACTTCCCACTCGTTGCCGTCGGGATCGTGAACCCAAGCTTTGTCCTGCAGCGCATAGCAGCAGGTCGTCTGCATTTCTTCACGAGGCGTCAGGCCGCTCGCTTTCCATTGATCGCGAAGAGCGATGACGTCTTCGGTCGCCGCGACCTGAATGCCGAGATGCGACAAGGCTCCCGAGCCTTTGAACGCAACTTGGTTAAGCGTGAAATTGAGCGGCGGGTTCTGGACGTCGAATTTTGCATAACCGGTGCGGACCTTGCTCGGCTCGATACCAAACATCTTCTTGTAAAACTCTATGCTGTTCTCGACGTTGGTTACGTTGATCGCCAAATGTGCTTTTAATGTATTAATGTTATTCATAATTTATTCTCCTTCCGATATTAACAATTACGTCTAACCATAATTGTATCCCAAGAATATTCCTTATTCATAATTATGTCAAGCCATAAATGTAATGTGTTATAATTTTTTTATGGCGAAGAATAATGGATTTAACGCTGAACTGTTTTTTGCGGCTTTGGCCGATAGGACCCGACTGCGGCTTCTCAATCTAATGCGTGACGGCGAAGTTTGCGTATGTTTTTTCGCGACCGCACTTGGGACAAATAACCCGAAAATATCGCGCCACCTTTCATATCTGAAACGAGCTTCCCTTGTAATCGGCAGACGCGACGGAAAATGGATGCACTACAGTTTGAACAAACCAACAGATATGAACGCCGAGAAGGTTTTTGCAGCCACATTAAAAATGTTGGATCAAGATAAGGAAATGGAACGTGACCGCAAGAAACTCATCGATCTCTGTTGCTCGCCCAGCTCGCCGCCTATAGCCATTCAAGGCAGAAGCAAACTGCTCGACTGATCAAAACAAGGTGGAAATTATTCCTGGTTTCAACACGAAGAAAGGCCGTCAGGAGATATCTTGCTTCCTGACAGCCTTATTTATTTTTATGGCACCCAGTCGCTATCGCTCCAGGTTCTGACAGATCAAGTTAGACTTGAGCGTGTATCAACCGCCGCGTTTGATCGCCAAAAAGGACGTCGATCTTTTGCGGTTCGATGACGGCGGTTACTTCGCCGTGTCCGAATTTGCTGTGCGTCATTGCCTGGCCCTTGCGGTATTTTCGCATCCGGTCATAGGGCGATGAGTTTTTTGCGGTTCCCATTGCGATCGAGGTTTTTACACCGCGAGTGAATTTGCTCACCGTTTCGCAGGCCTCGCAGATCGCACTCGTGATCTTACCTTGCTTGGTAACGCTCTGAATCTTGTGATTTTGCTCAACATCGCATGCCGAGCACATCATTTCGACCGATTGATCTACTGTATAAACTTCAGCTTTAGCTGCCATATATTTTTCCTCTCAAACGTCCGGTAGGCCTGTGCCTTTTCCAAAAAAACCATCATCTGCCGCGGCGCGGTCCGAAAGAGCGATAACTCCTTCCGGCGCGTGCGCCAAATTTCTTCGTCGGAGCAGATACCGTAAACGTATGACCACCGAAATCCGGCAGTACGACACGTTCGACCTTTTGGCCCGTCAATTTTTCAATGGCACGCATCGAATGTTCCTCGGCCATCGTAAACAGCGTGATCGCCCTTCCTTTGTTACCAGCACGACCTGTTCGGCCGATGCGGTGGACATAATCCTCGGGTGCCTCCGGTATGTCATAGTTTATCACATGTGACACGGAATCTATATCTATTCCGCGTGCAGCAACGTCAGTTGCGACCAAAACGTTGGTATGGCCCGATTTGAAGCTGCGGAGTGCGGCTTCACGCTGCGATTGTGAGCGGTCGCCGTGTATTCGGTTCGATTTATGTTCCCGTTTCTCCAAAATGTGGGCGATTCGGTCGGCGCCGCGTTTTGTGCGTGTAAATACAAGCACACGTTCGAAATTTTCCTTTTCGAGCAGATCGAGCAATAACGGCATTTTTGATTGCTGAGCAACAGGATATGCCGTCTGTTCGACAAGCGTAGCGGCGCTGCCGCGCTTGCTGACCTCAATAAATGCAGGGTCTTTTAGCATTGCGTAAGCGATATGCTCGATCTCAGGCGACATTGTCGCCGAGAAGAAGAGTGTCTGGCGTTTCGCGGGGATAACCTTGACTATACGCTTGATCGACGGCAAGAAGCCCATGTCGAGCATTCGGTCGGCCTCGTCAAGCACGAGATGTGTCAGACCGCTGAAGTTGATCAACCCCTGATCCATAAAATCGATCAGCCGGCCGGGCGTCGCAATAATAATGTTTGCTCCGCGCCGCAGGCTATCTATTTGGCGTTTGTAACCGGCCCCGCCGATAATGGCTGTGCACGTAATGCCTTTTGGCGCAAACTCGCGACATGCGGCCTCGGTCTGATTTGCAAGCTCACGCGTTGGCGACAGCACGAGAACCTTGGTTCCCGGTTTGCCTTTATTCTCACCAAGCATTTGCAGTATCGGCAGCAGAAAAGCTGCCGTTTTGCCGGTGCCGGTCTCGGCACAAGCGATGATGTCTCCGCCCTCCAGGAGGACCGGAATTGCCTGTTTTTGAATGGGTGTAGGCTCTGTATAACCCAATTGCTCGCATTTGTCCGTATAGAAGGACCGCAAGCCTAAATCTTTAAAAGTCATTTGTAATTAAAATCTCTATCTACTGAAGACGCATTGCGGCATTATGGCAGGTAAACCTAAAAGTTCATCTAAAGCCATCACCGTGAATACTTTAAGTACACACAGCACGAGCCGCCGAATATTTCTTCGGGATGTAATAAGAAGTACTAACGCGGAGTGATCTTCAGTGTAACGGTAGCAAGGAAGGAACCTACGTTCGAGAGGTTGCCCTATTTCTAAGGAACCGCTTCTAACAGTTATTAACGAACCGTTTCTCGAACTATCTATTACACCTAAACATATAGGCGAGTTTACCGTCGATGAATGAGATACGGAATTATCAAATTCTTATATTACACTATTCTAATTAATTAGCAAGGTTTATTTTTGGATAGCCGCTTGGGCGTTAATATGTGCCAGTTGAATCGGTAGCTCAATCTCGCTTTTGTGAAGATATTTTCTATTATTAGATGGGTGCCAAACACGATAAACGCTCCAGCTTTCGCCAGCAACATCTGTTCTAAATCTTTTTATCCAAACCTCAGGATTTCCGACAACTTCCCGACTAGTTGTCATGAGTCCTTTCTTCAATTTTTCAAATACCTTGTCCCCAAAACAAATTATATGCCTCTCGGATGTTTCTTTGATTGAAGTGACCTTTTCAATTAGTTCCTTCGCTGCTACGACGGGATTAACTTTCACTTTGCCCGAATCTGTTTCAATCTCATCGGAAATATCCGTCATCAACCCGCCAATCAAATTGGTCAGGGTAGCGTCTTGAATAAGTCTTTTCAGTCGCCTATCGGCTACATGACCGGGTGTGTGGAAGTTTGGCATACCGTGTTGCACTAGATTAGCTGGCCATGAGTTGGAACGGTTCAACCCAACAAAAACTACCTTGCCGTGTAGAAATTCTGATTTCGAAAGAAAAAAATCAATACTGCTGTCTTCGGCATGATTCCAAATCGCCCAACTAGTAGTTTGGTATTTCCTTAGGTTGTGAAATGTTTTGATATCTACCATTGTTTTCTCTAATTAGAATGCAACTTCATCCATTCCGCCGCGACATCCTTCGGAGTCCGTTTATTGCCGTCAACCTCGTAATTAAGCCGCCGCATTTCGTCGGTTGAGATGGCGTTTTTCAGTTCTTTAAAAATATTATTCAACGTTCCTCTAATATCTTGCCGTGCAATGAAAACAGCCTGATACGGTGGAAAATACTGCTTGTCGTCAGTCAACTGATACAGATCAAGAGCGGCGATCAGGCCGTCGGTCGAGTTACCGGCGATGATGTCGAGTTCGCCGGATTGCAGGGCACGATAAGTAAGCGAGAGGTCCATTTCGCGTGGCTGTTTGGCGAAATTAAAACCGTAGGCCTTAGAAAATCCGGCATAACCATCTGCACGTGACATAAAATCCTGACCAAAACCGGCTTGCCAGTCTTTCGCCATGGAAACAGCATCTGAGATCGTTTTGAGATTGTTTTGGCGGGCAACATCGCCGCGAACGAGGATCGCGAAATCGTTTGAAAAGCCAAGCGGCGGACTTACTAGCAGTTTGAATTTGTCGGCGTATTCGATCTTAGTCTGGTCGTAAACCGTTTCCGGATCCGTAATCGGTTTATGTTTTAGGATCGCTGTATAAGCAGTGCCTGTGTATTCGGGATAAACGTCGATCTGCTTCGAAAGCAGGCTGTCATGAGCCAGATTTCCGCCAAGCTCAAATTGCCTTGTTACAGCAATGCCTTTTTGTTCAAGCATTTGTGCAAGTATCTCGGCCAAAATCACCGACTCAGTAAAATCCTTTGATCCTACGACGATCCTTTTATTTTCCGTACCTATCTGGGAAACAGAAATTTCAGATCTGAAATTAAAAAACGAACCAGCTGCTGCAATTGCGAGCAAAATGGCGGCAACGCCAAAGCCAAGGAATTTTCTACAAGACGTTGATCTCTCACCGATCGCATACGACTTTTCAAATTGTCCTAAGGCAAAATCGCACAGCAAAGCAAGCAAAGCCGAAGCTAAAGCACCAGCAAGCAGCAGATTATTGTCGTTCTGTCGAAGCCCGCGAAAAATGTATGTGCCTAAGCCACCCGCACCGACCGCTGCCGCGACAGTTGCGACACCGACCGAAATGACGACTGCGACGCGAATTCCGGTCAGCAGCACCGGCATTGCGAGAGGAAGCTCGACCATCTTCAACCGCTGCCAATCGGTCATGCCCATTGCGACAGAGGCCTCGTGTATCTTTGGATCAATCCCGAGGATGCCGGTCACCGTATTGCGGATCACCGGAAGCAGGGCATACAAAGCAAGCGCAATGATGGCTGTCCTAGCACCAATGCCGCCGATAAATGGTATCGGGATAAGCAAACCAAAAAGAGCTAGGCTCGGCACGGTCTGCATTATGTTAGCAAAGCCGAGTATTGGCGTTTGAAGCGATCTGATGCGTGTCAGTAAAATTCCGAGCGGAACACCTATTACTATAGCCGCACCGGTTGAGAGAAAGACAAGAAATATGTGCTCGCGGGTCAATGTGAGCAGTTCGGGCCAATTCTGTTTGAGGAAATCAAAAAAACTCACAACGTCACAGTCTCAAGATATGCCCTCGCAAGCGGCAATTCCGATCTCTCAAAATCCTCGGGATTGTCCACAAGCAGAATCTTACCTTTATCCATCAATGCGATCCGCGTTCCCAACAGCATCGCTTCATGCAGGTCGTGTGTGACCAAAACGGCTGTTTTGCCAAGCTCGTGAACAAGACGGACGAATTCCTTTTGCAGATTTGTCCGTGTAATTGCATCAAGAGCGCCGAAAGGTTCGTCGAGCAGCAATAGTTCAGGATCGGATGCCAGCGCACGGGCAACGCCGACGCGTTGGCGTTGGCCGCCGGAAAGTTCGTGCGGGTATCTCAAGACAAATTTTGCGGAATCAAGACCGACAAGATCGAGCATTTCGCCGGTTCGTTTTTGCTTTTGATCTTCGTCCCAATTCGCCAGCCGGAGAAGAAGTGCAACATTTTCGCCAACCGTCCAATGCGGAAACAATCCGCCGTCTTGCAGTACGTATCCGATATGACGCCGAAGTTTGATCGCATCCCAATCAACAGTTGATCTGGCCTCGACAATAACTTCGCCGTGTGTCGGTTCGATAAGGCGGTTGATCAATTTTAGTGTTGTGGTTTTGCCGCAGCCCGATTCGCCGAGCAGGACGAGAACCTCACCCTTTACGACTGAAAGACTTAGATCATCGATTATTCTGGTGCCGTCGATCGAGTAACCGACGTTACGGAATTCAACAATTGTCTCCTTATCGATCATATCTGGCGATCTATTCCCATTCGATCGTACTCGGCGGTTTGGATGAGATGTCGTAGACGACACGGTTGACGCCTCGGACCTCCGACGTGATCCGCGATGACACTTTTGCAAGAAAATCGTGCGGCAGACGTGCCCAGTCGGCCGTCATGCCGTCAGTTGAGGTGACCGCCCGTAATGCGACGGTTTTTTCGTACGTCCGGAAATCGCCCATCACGCCGACCGACTGGATCGGCAGCAGCACAGCAAAGGCCTGCCAGACAT